>PHEX01000021.1 GCA_002843005.1 Candidatus Anoxymicrobium japonicum
ATAATTAGGCGGGGACTGCGAAAGTCCACACTATTTTCGAAGTGATTAATCGTCAAGGCCATTGACATGGCAGCAACTGAAGTTCCGGCGGTCAACGCGGCTAACATCCAACTTTATTTCTTGAAGTAGTATTCAGAAAGCGCGAAGTCGTTCCCACCCCTCCCTCCGCCAGCTCGTCCTCCCGATGTAGACATCAAGATTATTTTCGCATGAGCTTTTCTGTCTCACTCAGAGCCTGTTCCAGGAATCCCAGCAGCTCGTCAACAAAACGCCGAGGACTCTTGTGTCTTATATCAGGCAAGGGAGTCTCTGCCAGGACATCGCAGGATTTGCGTATCATCTGGACCATGGAGCCTGTGAGGCGCCTGGCTCTTTCACCACCCAGGACATCACTGCTATAGTCTGCTGCGTTGTTTCTCCGGTCAGCCAAGACCCGGTCGATTGCAAAGAAGAGGTCGGCCCAGTTGACGAAGATCGGTTTCTTTATATCCAGGGAGCGCAGGAGCGCCTCACCCTTGATCCGGTAGTACCCGGCAGCTCCCCTGCCCCCCGGCTGCAGATTCTCCACAACACCTGTTTCCGTCAGCTGAACAAGAGCGCGATAAACCGCCTTCTGGTCATACTTGACCTTCTTCGAGATCGACAGAGTATTCTTGGATCCCTTTTCCGAACAGCATAGATAGGCCAGCACGTCTGCCCTTGCTCCCTTGCCGAACATCGCTCTAGCGGTGAGCATCACATTAGCCTCGTTCTTTAGATCCGGGCTCCCAGAATGCCTGCGGATCCGCGGAGCCCCCCTCAGATAACCCCAGGCTTCGAAGATCTCGTCAGGCCTTGACGGTGTCGCCTTTCTTTCCGGTAGCCACAGCCAGCGCGTCTCGTTCTCTGGAGGCCTTTCGACCTTGCTGCGGACGCCTTTGACAACCGTTTCAACATCTGCAAATTTGGAAACCCATTGCTCGACCGCGGCCAGGACTCGCTGGTCCTCAACCGGATAGGCACTCATGACCTGGACCATTCGACTAGAGCTTAGCCGGCTATAGTTGCCGCCGAGCCAGTCCATGGCCTCATCGAACAGGCGTGTGTCGTAGCGGCCGACCGTGCACGTGGCCATCAGGAGTGCTTCGGGGTCTATCATCGCGCGCCTGGCAGGATCTCCAGACAGGTTTGCGCCGAGCGAAAGCCACTGACGCCACATGAGGTCAATGGTTCTCTCGGTCAACCGTTCATATCGTTGCTGCAAGTTCTCCATGTCCCAGGTCCTCCAAAAGGCTCTTGAGCCGGTAGGGTGAACATCCCTGCTCGAGGCACTAACTGGCGGCAGCCCTTGCCTCGTCCTCGGTCGGGCGCATGCGGATAAGGTCCGTTGTCTGCTCCTCTCCTCTATCCAGAGAAGCCATCATTTTCAGGTGGACCATGTCAAAGCGCGAGCAGAGGCGCACAGTGAGTCTGTTGCCGTACACCCTGACCTGCGCGCGCTCGATCAGCCCTTCCGGCATCGCCATCTCGAGCTGGTTGGTAGCTGCAAAGTTAAACCAGTCCGGCTGCTCGCTGTAGAGGTTTCCAACCCTCTGCACGGCGTTGTTGAAGCCGTCTATCGAACTAGGGGGCGTGACGTGGAGGCCTCTTTCGTCCCTGACGACGATCCCCATACGACGATGTCCAGCGGTTCATCATCTTGGGCCTCGAGTACTTCCCCGAGGGCTTTTAACAGCTCTTCCGCACGCTCTCCGTTCATCATTACCACCTAACAGTAAGGATTCTATGTCTTAACTATAAGGACTAATATGTGAGCTGTCAAGTAGCACTGATCGGATTTGCATCTCGACCTTCGGTTGCAGTCGATGCTGGCGGAGAAATCATTTACTACGCCCTGTCAATAAGTCAGCAATGCGAGCACATGCACCTTTTGATATGATAAATGCAGGTACAACCCACATTCCGCAGATAATTCGCCCCGTCGAAATAGTTTCCCCACCCCCGATTCAAGATTGAATCAGCCCTTCCGGGTGATTGACCTGCTCTGCTTCAAAGCACCTATCAAATCGATTTCCTCGGAATTGAGGTGCTTGAGCTCGCGCAGGGCCTCCCTGTACTCGTGATACCGGGCTGAGGCCCTTTCGAACTCAGCCTCCTCACCTCGGCGCACGAACCTGGAGGTTCGCTTCCCCTTCTCGTTGGTGTAGTAGAGCACCACCTGCTCGTGCGAGGGCCCTTTCGCGCACTTTTTGCAGCGCGCGTTGCCGCAGGGGCGCTTCGCCCTGGCCAGGGTTCCCACCGCCAGCTTATCCGTGGCGAGGAGTCCGTCCATGAGGGCGGCCCTCTTTTTCTCGAACTTTCTCAATTTTCTCAGGATTGCCCTTGCGTCTTCCATGGTTAGTGTAGTATACTGGCTACCATGTACACTAGTCAAGGGCCGATATCATCTCGCTGCTCCACGGGATCCGGACCGGCCATGATCCAGACTCACTTCCTCGGCCCCCACCCCCTGATCAGGCATTACCTCGCCCGGCTCAACGTGGAGGGCATTCTGAGAAGTCACCTCCCCCAGGGCAGAACGGGCGCGCTCAACCACGGGCAGGCCATCTGTGTGCTGGTTCACAACATCCTCGCCTCGCCGGGTCCCCTCTACCGCCTGGAGAACTGGGTCGCTCCCATCGAGCCCGGCGCCCTTGGACTAACGACAGGGCAAAAGGGCGCCATCAATGACGACAGGGTGGGCAGGGCGCTCGACGCCCTGGGGTCTCCCAGGGCGCGCGAGGTGTGGTTCCACCTGGCCCTGAGGACGATCAAGCAGTGGAGGCTTTCGACCGAGCGGGTGCACTTCGACACCACCTCGGTCACCTTTTTCGGGGAGTACACCTCCTCGGTGGACGAGCCCAGGATGGACACCTTCTTCACCCCCGGGTACGCTTTGATATTCACTCGGGGAATCGGCATTCAGCTCCTATTCTTTCGGGTACTTTTTGTTTTTGAGGCAACGAATCCGCTTCGGGTATTTTTATTGTGAGTCAATTCGCACCTATGACAGGGTGTATCCGGTGTATAATCTCTATCACGACCGTTTATTACGAGGGATAGAAAACGCGAGACCCCGAGGCGCCGTATGCCAGTCGGCGGGCGCGCTTCAGAAAGGTGCGATCGGAGTGAACTACAATCTGGAGGTAGAGCTGATCAGGCTCGAACTCAGGGGGAAACAGGAAACCAAGCCGCTTGCAATCGACACCAGCCTCGGGGTGGCGGTCAGGAAACTGCCGGGCGCCTGGACCAGGGCCATGTGCGAGGCCCTCTCCCTACCGGTCAGCAATCGGGACGTGGAGAGAAAAGCCGCCATCACGCAACACCTGCTGGCGCCCCGATCCATCGAGGAGGTCTGGCACAGCCTTCCGGATCCAAGCCGGCGGATTATCTTCTGGCTTGTCGGCGAACAGGGTGGCTTCGCGAAGCTGAGTGACCTCTACGACGAGTTCGGCATAGACGACGACTATGCCTATTTCTGGAACAAGGGCGAACGTCCCACGACCGCACTCGGGCTGCTGCGCTTGTACGGACTTGTTTACAAGGGATGGATAGCAGCCGATCGGGGAAGAGTCAAGGTCGCCGTTGTTCCCGTCGAGCTACGGGAGCCTCTGGAGGCCATGGCGCGGGAAGCGGAGACGGTGCAGCCCGCTCCGCCCATGCCCAAGCCCGCCTTTCGAAAGAAGTCTCCCAGGCAGGAGGTACTGGAGGTCAGGTCGTTGAGGGGGGCGATGAAACGCCGCGGCTTCTACGACGTCTACCAGTTTATGATAGTGCTGAAGGACATCTCGCCGCCCATCTGGAGGAGGATCCAGATCCCTGAGAGCTACTCCTTCTGGGACCTTCATGTCGCGATCCAGGACGCCATGGGCTGGCTCGACTACCACCTGCACGAGTTCAGCATTCCCGAGGCAGCGGGCGGCCCCGCGATCCTGCTCGGTTTTTCCGATGAGGAATTCGCCGAGAAGAAAGTCCTGCCGGATCATACGCAGTACATCTCCGATTATTTCTCTGCGGAGAATCCCCTGGCGCATTACCTCTACGATTTCGGTGACGGCTGGGAACACGAGGTGAGATTCGAAGCCGTTCTCCCCGTCAAAGAAGGTGTCAGTTACCCGGTCTGCGTAGATGGCGAGCGTGCATGCCCCCCCGAGGATTGCGGCGGCCTGCCTGGATTCGAGGACTTCCTGCGTATCATCGGAGATCCAACGGACGAGGAGCACCAGGAGATGACAACCTGGGTCGGCGGTTCCTACGACCCTGAGCGCTTCGAGGCTTCAGCCGTTCGCTTCGATGATCCCCTCGTTCGCTGGAGGGTCGCGTATCTCCACGACGAGGAAGCCTATGAAAGCCTCATGCTGGCTCGGAAGGCAGACGATTCCGCTGTTCCCGTCACGCACACAAACAGGCAGGGCGACCTCTACTACCTGCATTCCGGGCTAAGTAAGACAGGCAAGCCCACATACCATTTTTCGAAGAAGGCCAAGGGGAACCTCGCCTATGAGATCC
Organism: Candidatus Anoxymicrobium japonicum; assembly: GCA_002843005.1. Lineage (NCBI taxonomy): Bacteria > Bacillati > Actinomycetota > Candidatus Geothermincolia > Candidatus Geothermincolales > Candidatus Anoxymicrobiaceae > Candidatus Anoxymicrobium > Candidatus Anoxymicrobium japonicum. The sequence goes on from PHEX01000021.1 coordinate 4,528, forward strand.
CGGAGGGATTCGAAGTTTATGAGAACCCCGACGGCCGAGTCTTCCTCAGGAGGACACAGAAGAAGGTCATATCCGACGAAGAGAAAAGAATCGTGGAATCCGCCGTCGAGAAAGCGGGTGTCACAGACAGCATCGTCGAGGTTAAAAAGGACGTGATCACCGTGTTTCTGGGAGACCTTGAGGAGAACGACTTCTCGAACATTCTCGACATAGATTGCTTTCTCGCCGACCTGATCGAGAAAGCCGAGAGCGTTGGCGTGTCCATTCCTGACGATTTCCGGAAACTCGTCCCCGAGATCGTCGAGAAGGCCCGCGCCGCACGTCCCAAGCCCGCCGAACTCCTCAAGAAGGTCCAAACCTACAGCCCAGTACTCCGGTTCACCCTGCATGATAAAGTGGAACGTACGTTCGAGGTCGAGCGGGCCTTTTTCACCGCAGGAACAGACGAATGGCTGTGGCTTGCGGGTTCGGCCGGCCTGAGGGAACTCGCAAAGAAATACTGCAGGCACATCGGGAAAGACTCTTTCGACGACCTCTGGTAGCTAAATCTCCTTTCTCTGCCCAGCCGTCAGGCGGTTGGGGGGAAGTCGGAGGTCATCACTCCACCTCCCGGTGCTCGCGCTGCCGCCTTTCCATGAGAACCCGCAGATAATCCGCGCAGGCTGGGTCGTTCCTCGGCACTTCCCGGCTTAGAAGTTCCATCACGCTCGCCATAGCCCAGTCTTCCACGCCCTTCGCGTCAGCCGCCCTGAAGAGGATTTCGAACGCAGGGAGTATGTCGATGACCGCGAGCTCGTAGCCGTAACCCTGGAGCATGAGGTCGAGTGCGCGTAGCGCCACCTCGAAGGAGAAGCTTGGGTCTTTTTCGAACCCGTCCCTGGCCGCCGTTACGAGTGTCTTTGGCTCGACGAGCCCCGAGCGCGCGCATTGCCGAGCGACATCGAAAAACCCGGCCTGCCTCGCTGCGGCGAACCACTTGCCCCTCTCCTGCGAGGTGTCGATGAGGTCCCTGAGAACCTGCTCGGGATCTTGCTCGGGATACTTCTTGACGATGGCACGGTAATTCGCGAGGTACGTGTTGCCGCTCCGGATCCCAAGGCCGTACTCCCAGTATGCTTCGTCCCTTCGGCCATCCTCCAGCAGTGCCCTCTCGCAAAATTCCAGGATGCTCTGTGACTCGTATTCATCCGGGTGCCTCGACCCGGCGTAGGCAACAGCTTCGTCCGTGCGACCCATCCGAAGGAGCGCCTCCGCCCAAAAACGGTCGTAAGGCCAGTAGGAGTAACCGCGCTTCGAGAGCAGTTCCCGGAGCTCCTCGTAACGTCCCGCCTCGAAAAGGCATGAGAGGCAGATGGCCTCACCCATGAAAAAGGACATGGGCCTTCTGTCCTTCAGGTGATCGACCAGCCCTGGCAGCAGGAAGTCGAGCCACTCGGCGACGAGCTCGGGGAACGCGCAGGCCTCTCCCCAGCTACACTTCACCGGAGACAGGAAATCCACGCCGTCATCACAGACCGCGTTGTACAGGCGCTCAAGCCAGCGTCGCCTGGTATCGATGTCCGCGGGGGCTTCGATGAAAATCGGCAGAAGCGCATCAATACTCCTATCGACCGCGACTCCTAGTGCCCCCGAGGAACTGTCTATTCCCTCCAGGGCAGGCCATATTCTCTCGAAGAGCGACACTATGCCGTCGGCTGCAAGAACTGGCTCCTTTTTCGCAACCTTCTTGATCTCCGAGACGGCCTCGCGCAGACGCTTGGACGCAAGCGAGGTGCCTCTCCAGCCGTACGCCCCCCGCCTGAAGCGTTGTTTGAACTTCCACTTGTGGGTTCCATTCACTGACAGGGCTCTCCCGGAGTGTGACGGCTCTCGCCACCGTCGGGTGCGGTGGCGCCCCGCAATCTATCCCCGACCGGCTCCACTCCGATTGAGTCAAGGAAATCCATCGCAATGCACATCATCTTCCGTTCCTTGAATTGGGACCACCGTTCTTCTTCCTCCGGGTAACGGTTCAGCACGTCCTTGAACCGCTTGAATGCACCCCTGCCGTCGATTGCCATCACGAACAAATCCTTCAGGTGCGGGTCCTGGACGGTAGGTATGAAGGCTTCCATATGTCTATAAGATTCGAATGAAGGGAGCGGGTCGATGTACTCGAAACGATCGGGGTCCTCCTCGATCATCTCGCTGACCGGGTCCTCCAACTCCTCCTCGTTATCATCATAATAGGCGTCATCGAACTCAATCTGCTCAACGATTTCGCCTGTCTCCAGGTCGAGGTAGCGATTTATCGTGAAACTGCTATCATCGAGAGCCCAGCATAGCTCCCGCATGTTTACAGGCAGAAGTTTCTTCTCGTCAACCATCTTCGCTCCTGCACCTCTCTGTGCCACTTACCTTTCGCTGATATCCTGATAGTGATAGAGCGGTTGCCTTTTTCATAATACTCCTACTTGCATCACCGGTACATCCCCAGCCCCTGTCCCGAAGTCGACCGCTCGTTAACCTGCTAATGACTTCCAGTGGCATGTTGAGTACTGTGCATTCTCACCTGACTGAACACTGAACCGTTATCTGGCGTCAAGTATTCGTTCCCTTCACACTCAAAAGTGATTGTCGCTGGACACCCCCACTTTAATCCTCCCCCCTCGAGGGGAGGAAATCAGAGGGATCGCGCGTTGCCGTACTATGTGAGGCTGAGTGCCCCAGAACGTGCCGATAAAATACTGTCATGGGGTGGGGACAGAGTTTCCTTTTAAAAGCCGTCACCCACGCCGCGCCTTTAGAGACACAGCTCAAGCATAAGCGGCGGACGGGCTATATCGAATCCAACCAAGGACATCTCCTGGCAAGATAACTGAAGTAGTGAAGCGACCTGAAAAACTCGACGGATACCGCCCCCAGAACGCGTCTTCGCCCGAGGTAAGATGCTCGCGAAACTCTTCCGGATCACTCATGCCAACCAGCACCTTGTTCCAGTGGGCAATCTTTATCCAGTCCTCGTTTATCCAGTCATAGAATGGGATCCGCGTCGATGTTACTCACAGGTGTACGGTCCTCTCCGGCTGTGAAATTTTCGAACGCAAGCACCACGGACGTAAGTCGTTCGTCCAGGCGCGCCATTGTCTCGATCTTGATGGGTTCCGGAATCCCCCCATAGTAAGCGTCGGCTATGCCGCCGACGATGCAGGCTATGGTGTCGCTGTCCCCGCCCAGGCTCACCGCCTTTCGGATCGCGTCCTCGAAGTCATTTGATTCCAGGAACGCGATGATCGACTGGGGCACCGAGCCCTGGCAGGTCACATCGTAAGTGTAGTACTCTCGTATCTCGTCAAGCGGCTCGTTCAGGTCGTAGCCGAACTGTTTCTCGACATACCGCTTGATCTCTTCCTTGGTTTTCCCGGTTCTCGCAAGGAAAATGGCCGCCGCGACAGACTGGGCGCCCTTTATCCCTTCCGGGTGGTTGTGGGTGACCTCCGCACTTCTCTTCGCCTCTGCCAGCACCTCATCAAGCGAGGCAAACGCGAAACCCACCGGGCTCACTCTCATCGCCGAGCCGTTGCCGAAGCTGTTGTATGGCTCAGTCTCGGCCGAGGACGCCCAGCCCTGGAACGTCCCGCCGTAGCCTCTTCCGGGGTATCTCTTGAAGTAATCCTTGAACATTCGCGCGTAGTCTCCGCCATTCAGGATCACGTCTGCCACCGCAACCGTGAGAACCGTGTCGTCGGTGAACGTCGAGTCGGCTTTGAAGAGCGGGAAATCGGTGGTCTTGATGTTGTCGAACTCGTAGACTTGCCCGATTATGTCACCGGCTATTGCTCCAAGCACGGGTTCCCCTTTCGTTGAATGGCAGCCGGCGGTATCGCTCGCTACTCCTGCTCCCCGAACAGCTCGAGACAGGCGGGGCATGCGTAACCGTCGTCCTCCATCACCATCTCCTCGGGAAAGAACTCGGCGCCGCAGTTCGGGCACACGACCATCTCCTCGTCTATGAAGCCGAATCCTACACCCATTAGAAAACTTATCAGTCCCGGATCCATAACCTTAGTAGTGCCCCATTCCATAAATACTTGCAAGCGACCGCCGCTGCATCCGCGCCTGCCGCGTTCCGCTTCCCCGTCGTACTCACCGAGTACGACTCGGTCACGCAGCCTTTTAAGGAACGGCGCATCGACGCTCTCGATACGTTACCATATTTATGGAAAGGGGCACTTGGTTTACCAAGTTAGCGCGTACAACACCAAACAAACGGTTTAACAAGCGGGTTTTCAGAGTCGCGTGAACAGTTACGGGGAATCCCGCTATGTGTGTTGCAATAATTAGACAACTATGGTATATTAACGTCATGAACTTCAGAGAAGTGCAGGAAATAGTGGGGAGAGAGCCGATTTTCGAAACCGGCTTGCTCCTGGCTGGCGATGTTGACCCCGACAGCGTGCGTCGGCAGCTCTCGCGCCTCACCGCTTCGGGACGTCTCATCCAGTTGAGGCGAGGTCTGTACGCTCTTGCCCCTCCCTGCCGCAAAGTGAAGCCCCATCCTTTTCTGGTGGCCAACCATCTGGTGCGAGGATCTTATGTCAGTCTGCAGTCCGCTCTCGCATACCATGGACTCATCCCCGAACACGTGCCGGTGGTGACAAGCGTGACGACTTTGCGCCCCGGACACAGGGAGACGCCCCTCGGGCATTTCGAGTATCACCACATCAAGCCGGAATACTTCTACGGCTACGATGTGATTGATGTGGAAGAAAAGCAGGCGGCGTTGGTTGCGAATCCCGAGAAGGCTCTTTTCGACCTTGTGTACCTGCAGCCCGGATCCGACAGCAGGGAGTATCTTGAAGGTCTGCGTCTCAAGAACCTGGAACGGCTCGATCTCGAAGAGTTGGAGCGTTTGGCAAAGAGTTCAGGTCGACCCAGGCTTCGTCGGGCCGCGGAAATTGTAGGGACAATCGCGAGGCGGGAAACAGAGGAGTATGAAGCGCTGTGAAAGCCTATCTTGCCAGGTTGGTCGCGGAAACACCATCGTCTGTAGAAGCCTTGAACGACGTCCGGGAGTACCTGCAGGCCCGCGTTCTCGGCGTGCTTCAGCGCCAGGGCGCAATGATCCCTCTCGCTTTTCAGAGGGGCACGGCGCTTCGCTTTCTATTTGCCACCGCCCGCTACTCGGAGGATCTGGACTTCTCCCTTGAGGGCAAGGCGACTAAATACGATTTCCGCGGCTACCTGAGCGAAATCAGCAAGGAGTTTGTCGCTGAAGGGTACGAGGTTCAGGTCAAGTTGAGCGACAAGAAAATCGTTCACAGCGCCTTTGTGCGGTTCCCAGGGCTTCCCTTTGAATTAGGTCTTTCCCCGCATGACCGACAAACACTATCGGTCAAGCTGGAGGTGGACACTCAGCCTCCGGAGGGGGCGACACTCGCCACCACGGTAGTTCGCCGTTATCTTCCCCTGCAGCTCCATCATCACGATCAGGCATCGCTGCTCGCGGGCAAGCTCCATGCGGTGTTGCACCGTCCTTATCTGAAAGGGCGCGACGTCTACGATCTCATCTGGTACCTGAGCGATCCAACATGGCCCTCGCCCAATATCGAGTTCCTGAACAACGCGCTGCGCCAGACAGGCTGGGAAGGCCGCTCGTTAAACCCGCGAAACTGGCGTCGAGCCGTCCGAGAAAAGATGCGGGATGTAGCCTGGGACAGGGTTGAAGATGATGCAAGGCCTTTCCTGGGGCCGGGATCCGATCCATCTATGCTGACAAAGAACAACCTCCTGCGACTCCTTCGGCCTTGACATTTTTTCCGTTCCTCAGACGGTGTCAACAGCAAGCGTCTCAAGTATCTCTACCAGCTCTAGTGACCCACGATCCTTTCTCTCGACTGTCCAGTCCGCGACCAGTTCGAAGAGAGCTCTGGAAGGAACCAGAGAAATGCCTCTCCTTTTCGCCGCCTCGATTGACGCGGGATGTACCTTATAGGATCGTATGTCGGGTGGATATTCCCGATATGGATTGTAGATCAATATCCTGGCGCCCTGGCGCGCGCGCTTCATGAGGTAGTCGCCCACTCTGCCGTCGATACCCCTGGTGGTACTCTTATACTCCAGCGCGACCTCTTCTCCATTCTTGTCTACCAGACGGAAATCGGCGCCCTGGCCCCCACTGCACTTCGCGCCAATTTCCTTAAAAATAGCGCAAAGGCTGTTCATCGCCTCGTTCTGCTGTCCCCAGATTATCGAAAGCAAGTCACAGAACCTGGTCCTCTCCGCGGTAAGATTCCAGAAATAGGTGTAGAGCCTTTCGATACCCTCTGAGGTCTCGTCATAAGCCTTCTTGCTGGCCGTTCCTCCAGAGGCAAGGCGCCCGACGTCCCGCCACGTGGAGTAGCCTGTTTTCTGAAGCTGCCGCGGTATCTCCGGCCTCGTGCGCGGCGTCACCCCTGTCTCCATTAGCAAGGCTCGGCCGATTGCGATGGCCGTTCGGGCCCCGAGCGATTGCCCGAGTTCCCAGTTCTTGAGTTCTCTACACTCCCTGAACCTCTCCAGCATCTTCTCGATGTCTTTGCGCGCGCTCATGAGCGCTTCTGTGGTTACAGGGGTCCTGGGCATGGTCGTGCGATAGTCGTAGAGCATGCGCCAGGGGTCGTGGAGCAGTACGCCCCAGGACACGGAGCTTCTTGCGACCTCGTTGCCCTTCTTCCACGCGCTGGTGAACTGCTCCCTGGTCATGACTGTCAATTGCGAAAGCATGTGCGTACTCTCGATGGGGAACGCCTCGCCAGGCTCTTTTGCTACCACGAGCAGAATGTCCACATCGCTGTCCGTCGTCGCTGTCCCTCTCACATAAGACCCGAAAGCGGCGAGCGAATAGTCACTTTCTCCGAAGTGGTTCCGTATCTCATTCGCCACCTCGACCACTTCCTGGTACGCTCTTGGATTAAGGCTGATCATCTTCTCCGCGTCCAGCAGTTCGGAGAACTTTTGAACAAATGGGTTTGTGGAGTTGATGGAGTAAGTGGTCCCGGTTTTGTGCAGGATGTCTCTGTCCCTGAGCTTTTCAATAGAGCGATAGACCGAGGCCACGCCCATGTCGCACACCAGGGCAAGATACTCTGCTGTGGCTTTACCCGGCCCCAGATCAAGAAGAGCTTTCAGCACTTTTGTGTTCTGGTTGTTTATCAGCTCACTCATCTTCTTTGTCTTTCTCTATCCTGTCCACCAGCTTGACAATCGACTCGTATAGTCGCCCGACTTCTCCCTTCTTGAGCCGAATGACCGCAACGTCGTCATAAGGAGACTGCTGTGCGAAGTTCCTCAAACTGCCCACACGCTTGCAGGCCTCGTGTTCTTCAGAGCTAATCCGCCCCTCTCTATAAGCGCGTCCGAGCGCATTGAGTTTTTCCCTGTGATCCTTGGTCGGCTTTCCGAACTGCCTGACCACGAGTACGTTGGCTATGTGTTCATAGGCGTAGAACAGGCTATCAATGCATTGATTTTCGTCCCCACGATCCAGGTTCGCTTTAGCTGATCTAATGTACGCTTTCGCCTCTTCAATCGCCAACGTCTTCTTCGAAACCATCTATCCCTCCTGATAGAATACTATCATCCTAGAGAACATATTACCACAATAAATATCTTTGTCCAACACAACCGGAGGTGGTCGGGGAGACGGTTGATCAGCGACAGTAATAACTCTCGATGGGAACGAATATTTGACGGGCCCCGATCCCGCCAACGCAACTCGCCTCATTCACGTTGTCTGATCTCTTCTGCAGATTCTCGCATAGTCGCAACTGGAGCAATGCTTCCCGGGCGCCCGATCGAACTGATGCTCCAGTATCCCCTCGATGCAGCGCTCGGCCTCCGCGACCGCCTCACGGAGGTGTTGTGGGGATAGTGTCACCTCCTCGAGCCTGGACTCGTTGAGGTAGGCCACCGTCGCCCTGTTGACGGGCTTCCCGACAAGACCCAAGCCGCTCGCGTACAGGCGCACCTGGAACGAGACGTTGTTGAAGGTCGCGACCTCGTCGGTCGTTTTGTAGTCCCGGACCTCCCTGAAGTCGTCTCCGCCGATTATCACGTCCACCTTGCCAACGATGGTCGCCCTCTTCACCGGGAACTCCAGCCTCGCCTCGACTTCTTCGATCCGTCCCATTTCCTCGGCGTGTTCTTCAGCGAAGCGTCGCAGTACGAGCTCCGCTTTCGCCCTCGCCGTCTCGAGTTCCTTACTCCCCGCGAACGGCAGGTAAAAGCGCTCCTCCACGGCGGCGGTGATCGCGTCGGGCGCCATCATTCCTCCGCGAACGAGCTCGGACGCGTGACGCAGGCAGTGGTGAAGACTTCTCCCATACCCCATCTGCGTCGCGAGCGCGGGCCGGTACTCCCACACGTGCCGCATCCTGTAGAGGTGCGGACACCTCAAGTAGGTGAGTATCTCGCTCGCTTGAAACGTACGTACCTCGTCTTCCCGCCGGCTCCCGATCATAACGGAGGGCAGGCCCTCATCGGGCGCGAGGCGCACCAGGGCGGCGCCGACGTCCTTGATGAACGGACTCTCGCCACACGGATTGTTTATGCGGCGGAATCTCGAGACGCAGAGAACGTCACGCGAGCGGGTCAGCGCGACGTAGAACAGCCTCCGCTCATCGTCGATGGCGCCCTCGTAGCGCTCGACCGCGAACATGGCGCGGGGAACCTGCCAATCCTGTTTTCGGCCGGTATTCCTGGACGGGAAGCGCGATCGGGTCATGGCGGGAACGAACACCAGCGGCCACTCCAGGCCTTTCGCCTGGTGAACCGTCATTACGGCGACCGCGTCAAGGCCACCGAACCGGTCGGCGGGCATCTGCTCGTAGGCGCCGGTCGCGTAAGTGTTCAGGTACCAGCACAGGTTCTTCACCAGAGAATTCCAGCGGGGCTTCCGACCGCCCAGTCGGATGGGCATCTCGAAGTCGGTCAGCATGTTGCTCATGGCGCCCAGGTTCGCCGCGGCGGCGGCATGCCCGCGCTCCGAGAAGTCGAGATCACGAAAATCAAGAGCCTCGAGCAGTCCCTGGTAAACCTCCGTCAGGTTCCGGAACTCGCCGGATAGGGCGCCATTCTTCCAGAGGAGCAGTTTTCTCCTCGAGGCTTCCCGGCCCGTCCCGCGCGTCCACAGGGTCATCCCCGTCTCCAGTAGCCCGTCACCTTCAACGCGGTTGGACCAGGTCCATGGATCCGCCACCCAGAAGCCGTCGTCGGAAAGCCAGGACAACAACCTGCCGACCGCCTGTGCCTCGTCTCGCTGAAACAGGCCGACCTTTCCTCCCACCACGTAGGGCATGCGCCTCTTTCTGAGGGCGTCGATGAAAGGCTGGGCGGATGTCGAAACGCTCCTGAGCAGTATGGCGCAGTCGCCGTAGTGACAGACGCCTCCACTCACGAGTTTGTGTATCTCGCCCGCCACCCATTCGGCCTCCTGAAGCGGAGTCTCGAACTCAACTATGAACGTGTGGCCCATCCCGGCCCGAGCGGGCACGAGGTGCTTGTACCGCCGCTTCTCGAACGTGTCCGCGAAGGAATTCGAGAGCGCGACGATACTCCTGACACTCCGCCGGTTCTCACTTATGGGAACCGTGTGGACATCTTCGAAATGCCTCGTAAAGTCGTCGAAGCAGGCCTCATCCGAACCACGCCACTGGTAGATGCTCTGTCGAGGATCCCCGACCGCGAAAATGGCGGCGGCGGTCGCGAGCAGCTTGATCAGGGACTCCTGCGCCCGGTTGATGTCCTGGTATTCGTCAACCAGCAGGTGTTCAATGTAGCGGGCGGCGTCCGGGTTCTCGCACAGGGAGGCGATGGCCCTGGAAATCATACCCCCGAACGTGAGGTAGCGATGCCTCTCGAGCATTTCCTCGTAGCGAGCCAGTCTTCTGTTGAACTCCGGGGCGAGCCTCTTGAGCTCGCCCCTGTCCAGGAGTTCGTCGTTGACGACGTTCACGGAGCGAAGGAATGTCAGGCACGCCCTGTCGTACCTGGCGCCCTTGCCCAGACCCATGCTCCAGCCGTTTCTCATCAGGAACGCGAACTCCTGGTTCTCGTCGAGCACTTCGTGATCCCCGAATTGGAAGCGTTCCTCGAGTAGCCGCAAACAGAACCCGTGAATGGTGCCTATGTAGGCCTCGCCGAGCCTCGCGCACTCCTTTTCACTCTTGAGCCGTCTCAACCTGTCGTAAACGCGGCTTCTCATGCTGAGAGCCGCCTTGTCGGTGAACGTGAACGCGACGATGTTGCGCGGGGCGACCTCCTCGTGCAGGACGAGGTAAACGATCCTTCTGGTAAGCGTTTCCGTCTTGCCCGTCCCGGCCCCCGCGATTATCCGCACATAACGGCTCGCGGACATGACCGCGGTTCGCTGCTCGGCGGACAGTGGAACGGGTTTTTCAATAATTTCCGAGAGTATCCTGGCATCGCCCACGATGACCCCCACGGGGAAAAAGATGGTTCCGGCGCCTGGCGCCTGTCATAAACGGAATTTCGCTTGCTCTGCTATGATAGCACACCGGGGACTGATTGGGCCAATTTGTCCTGGCCACCACCCGGAAGGGCCCCTTCACTCAACCGCTGTCGCCTCCCAAAAATAGCATTTTCACGCCGCCCTTCGGATTGTTATACCCGGTTTTCATTCCGCAGAACTCGCGCCTGATGGTTGGTATTGACGTTCGTTCGGTATTGTGCTATGTTCACTACGTAGTGAACATATAGGAATTAATGAACATGAAAGAAAGAGAACTGCTCGAGAAACTGAAGAACAACATGGGCGACCTCCTCGACGGGCTACAGGTGGTCGAAATCCGAACGGATGCCCCGCCTGGCAGTAAGAAACATGATTTCCGAGCCGACCTGGTTGCAACTGTCAAGGTCGGGAACAAAAGTAAAGAGCTGATATTTGAAGTCAAGCATCGAGGATATCCGCGGGAACTGGAAGAAGGCGTCCAGACACTCAGCAAGCTGACCGAGAACAGACCAGAGCTTGTGCCCGTGCTGGTCGTCCCTTTCATAAGCGAAACTGGGCGAAGGCAGGTTCGTGACCGTGGAATCAACTTCATCGATCTTTCCGGCGACGTATATATCGCATTCGACAATGTGTTGATACATAAGACATCCGCCGGCAATGAGTACACGTATAAGAAAGAGGGAATCAACATATTCTCCGATAAAGCAAGCCTCATAGTGCGCGAACTTGTATCTAAGTCTGAGGCGTACCACACCGTGAGAACTCTCGCGGAAAATGCGTCTGTAAGCGTCGGCTGGGCTTCAGAAGTACTCAATGAACTCAAAGAACGGGGATATCTGGACAAGAAACCTCGGCGTGGATGCAAAATCCGCAGGATGGAAAACCTCTTGGACGACTGGGCCGGCCAGTACACATTCCTCGGGAAGAACAGCATTCGGAGTTTCTTCATCAAGGCCATGAGTCTTGATGAGATGTTTGCCCTTTTCAAGGATTCGGGGGCATCGCAGCAGATTGAGTATGCCCTGACTGTTCACGCTGGAGCACACCTGGTAGCGCCATTTGTCCAGTACAACGAATGCCATTTGTACGTGCGAGGTCGAAAAGACTTCGGCCGACAGGTTGACCATCTCGTTGATGCGCTTCAACTGACAGAACCTCATGCGGGTGGTAACTTCCATGTCGCCAGGCCGTACTACGAGCACGGGGCTTTTCACGATCTACGCATTATCGAGGGTCTAAAAGTCGCGTCGGATATTCAGCTTTACCTTGACCTTGCCAGGTTTCCGATAAGAGGAACGGAGCAAGCGGAAAAAATACTTGGGCACAGCGGGCTCCGCGACTCGAATAGCTGGTGATGACCGACATGCGCGATCCCTTCACCTATGAATTCTTGAGAGTTCTACTCGCACTGGAAGAGTACCTGCCCAACACCGTCCTTATCGGTGGGTGCGCGGCTTTTGTCTATTCAAAATACATGTTCGAAATGCCACTTGGGCAAGCTCCCGTCTACACAAATGATCTCGACCTCCTCGTTGAAAACGACATCCCAGTGTCGAGGCGCTCTATCCTGTCTCTTATGGAAGAGGCAGGGTTCGCGGGTCGCGCCCTCGAGAGTCGGCACACTCAGTACTTCAAATTCGAGAGCAAGCTGGGGACGGGCTTCGAAGTCGAATTCCTGACTCCGGCTCCGAGCCGAGAGCATGGTGAAACGATTGTTGTACAGGGAGGTATCAGGGCTCAGATCCTTGACGGATTAGACTTATTTCTAACGAATAACGTCGAAGTCCGAATCAGCGATAGCTCTGAGGATATCCCCGTCGACCTCACAGTTCGCGTTCCAACCCCAGGGGCATTTGTGCTCAACAAGATTCAGTCATACCTGGACCCTATTGGAGACACCGACAGGGCAAAAGACATCTACTACGTATTTTGGGTCCTCAGGAATCTGCCAATCGGCAAACAGGCCATCGTTGCTGATGTGAAAAGGTGCGGCAATAGACAGGCACTGGATATCTTGGCCTCGAGACTGGCGCCGCTGTTCGCCGATGAGTATGCCCAAGGGACGCGAGATCTCGCTGTCCAATTGACAGAACTCAATATGGCCGAGCTCCAGAAACGTATTCTTGCTCAGCTAGAGATTTCAAATATTATCGAGCTGATGAAATCGAATTGAGTTGCTGGCGATCTGATGCATTATCGTTGTGTCCTTTCTTGAAGATGCCTTTCACTGTCGCCTCCCGGAAGTCACGGGCCGTTCCCGCCCGGTTCGGGCAATCGCCTGTCGAGGAGTTCCTGGAGGTACTCCGCGCAGTCCGGGTAGTTCTCGGTCAGACCACGGTCGAGCAGCTCCTTCACGCTCTTGACAGCCCAGTCGCTCACGCCCATCGCGTCGGCCGCCTCGAAGAGAATGTTGAACGCGGGAAGAATATCGATGACCGCGAGTTCGTAGCCGTAACCCCGGAGCATCAGGTCGAGCGCGCGCAGGGCGATCTCGTACGAGAATCCCGGATCGGACTCGAGCGCGTCGCGCGCGGCGGTGACCAGCGTCTTTGGCTCGACGAGGCCAGAGCGGGCGCAATCCCTCGCGATCTCGAGATGCCCGGTCTGCCTCGCGGCGGCGAACCACTTGCTCTTCTCGAGCGATGTCTCGATGAGATCCTTCAAGACCTGCTCGGGGTCGCGTCCAGGGTACTGCTTCACCATAGCCCGGTACGTCGCAAGGTACGTGTTGCCCCGCCGTATCAAAAGCCCGTACTTCCTGTACGCCTCCTCCTCGCGACCAACCTCGAGGAGCGTCCGCTCACAGAAGTCGAGGATGCTCTGCTCCTCGTAATCCTGAGGGTTCCTGGACTCCGCGTAGGTGATCGCTTCATCCGTCCGTCCCATGCGAGCAAGCGCCTCCGCCCAGAAGCGGTCTAACGGCCAGTATGGAAACCTCCTCTTGGAAATCACTTCCCGTAACTTGTCGTAGCGCTTCCCTTCCAGGAGGCATGAGAAACAGATTGTCTCCCCCTCGTAGAAGTTCCCCGGCCCGCCAACCCTCTGGCACAGCTCGAGTCCGGGGAGCGTGAACTCGATCCAGTAGTCGACCAGTTCCGGGTAGACGCATATCTCTCCCCAGCGGCATTTGACGGGGAAAAGGAAATCCACCCCGTCATCGCAAACGGCCTCGTAGAGGCACTCGAGCCAGCGGCGCCTCGTCGGAAGATCGGCCGGGGCATCAATGAGGATTGGCAGCAGCGCGTCAATGGCTTTGTTGACCGCGATTCCAAGCGCTCCCGAGGAGGAGTCTATCTCCTCGAGCGCCGGCCACAGCCTCTCGAAGAGCGAGACGACACCGTCGGCCGCCGTCACCGGATCTTTCCTGGCGACCTTCTTGATCTCGGACACGGCCTCGCGGAGCCTCTTCGACGCCGGGGCCGTCCCCTTCCAGCCGTAGGCGTCTCTCCTGAAGCGCGCCTTGAACTGCCACTTGTGTGATGGTGACGAGCGGTCTCGCGTTCGCTTCGTTTTCGCCGGCTCGGCCGGTCTCGAGGAGTAGCGAAACACGTCTTCCATGTCGGTTCCGCCTGGGTGTGGAAAACCCATGTATCCCACGAGATCGACTTTAATCTCGGGCGGGCGCTCCGCCGCGGCCTCCCTCTGGCTCATCAAGAACTCGAACGTTTCCTCGTCGTCGAGGTAGGCCACCCTCCACCTCAGTTGGGAATCGTCGAAATGGACAGCCGAGGGATCGAAATACTCCGGGTTGAACGTCCCTCCGACCCAGTGGAGCGTCTCATCGTGCTCCTCGTCAGCCGGGTCGGCGATTATCCGCAGGAAATCAGCGTACCCGCTCACGCCACCGCAGTCTTCGGGAGGACAGGCTCTCGCGCCCGCTATGCACCTGGGGTACTCGGCCTCGCGGTGTCGTGGAAGGACCGCCTCCAGTGTCACCTCGTGGCGCCAGGAGTCGCCGAAATCGTAGAGGTACTCGACCGGCTCGTCCCCGAAGTAGTCCGAGATCAGAACTATGTAGTCGGTGAGCGCCTTCCGATCCTCCATGGAGCCTTCCTCCGCGAAACCGAGGACAGTCTCCCCGCCCGTGAACGAGTCGCGCAGTCGGAACTCGTGCAGGTGATAATCGAGCCAGCCCATGGCGTCCTGGATGGCCACGTGCAGATCCCAAAACGAGTACTCACCCGGGACCTGTATCCTCCTCCACACGGTGGGCTCGACGTCCTTCAGGGCAATCATGAACTGGTAGATGTCCGCATCCGGCTTCCCGGATCTCCAGAACCGGGCGCTCACCTCGAGCAGCTCCCCAAGGCCGGACTTCTTCCGGGAAGAGGGCTCGGGCATAGGCGGCGCGGGATCTCCTTCCCCTGCTCCCCGCGCGATCGATTCGAGTTCCGGGCGAAGCTCCACCGGAACGACGGCCACCTTCTCCCTTCCCCGCTCGGAAGCGGCCATTCCCTTGAAAACGAGCCCATGCAGCCTGAGCAGGCCGAGCGCGGTCGTGGGGAGTTGGCCCTTGTTCCAGTGATACGAGGAGTCGTCGTCGGCGCCGAACTCCTCGTACAGCTCGCGCGCGCTCGAGAACCCGTTCTTCTCGAGAACGAGCCACGAGATAATCCGGCGCGAGAGCCGTGGCAGGTCCCTCCAGACATGCGCCATCGACCCTGGCGCAGTCAGGTAATCGAGGATCGCGGCCTTTCTCTCCTTGTCACGTGAGCTCACCGGCAAATGAAGCGCCTCGCACATCGGCGCGGTCCACTTCCCGGGCGCCTTGCGCAGGGCGGCCACGAGACTCGATTCCCTTTCCAGCGGCTGACGCTCCACCTGGTTTCTACGGTTGATATTGAGCAGCTCGGCGTTATCGTTGTCCAGCACGCTGTCCCTCCGTTCCCTGAAACATAGTTGAATCTCTCACCCGGCCAGTTTCAGTTGACGCTTCACGGGCGTTTGCCCACTGTTTCCAGCGGGTCTTATCTCGCCTCGGCGTCCGTTTATCCTCTCCGTCGAACTGACGGCGAGTGGCCACACAAAGGCTTGGCTATCACCTCTGACAGGCTGAACTCATCATAGCAGACACCTACGACACCTGTATCTTCCCTATTCTGAGTTGAGCGCGGCACAGGTTTCCATGTCCGCGTATGTTTTTCCATATAATCCCTAACTGTTAGCGACCCCTCTACGCAGTGAATGTGGACGGAGAGGTGGACGGTAGACCCCTGGCCTTTATGACTTTTTTCGAGCTGGTGCGAGGGCCGGCACAATCACCAGCCACAGGTTTATCTCGCAGAGCGTGGGATCCTCACGGGGCGACTCTTTTGATATCAGCTATCCTGTCATAATCCTCGTCGTAAGTGTAGATCTCATTGAGCCCGCGGCTTTTCATGTAACACGCGTTGAACGCATCAGCGAAAGGCAGGTTGAACTCGCAGTAGCATTCAAGGCCCGCCGCAAACACGTTTTTATGTTCGAGGATGAGGCCCCTGAGGTCGAGTATGGCAAGCACCTTCTCTTTTATCTCGCTCTTCGACACCTTGTAGTACGACTGGAGAGTGAACACCACCTCGAATATCACCATCGGGCTTATGACCACCCGTTCCCTGCCACTCTCAACCCTTTGAAGCAACGCGAAGACATCGGCGGCTTTTTCTTTGTCATCACAAGTCAGATAACGAAGGATCGTGTCGGTTTCCAGGAAGCGCATTTCTTTAACGATCCCCCGCGACGTTCCTGGCGACACCTTTCTCAAAGGCTTCTCGCGCTTTCTTGAAGTCCTCCGGCTTTTTCTTTGGTTTAACTGAACCGAAGTGTTTATTCAAATTGGACACAACCGGCTCTACGACAGCGGTCTTCCCCTTCACCTTGAAGCGCACCTCATCACCCGGTTTCACCCCTATGGCCTCTCGCACTTTCTTGGGTATGGTGACCTGTGATTTCTTGGTCAAGACCGACCTGTCCGTTATCTTCGGCATGGTATTACCTTTTTTTATAGATATACGATATTCATGGTATTACAATAACATCAGGTAGCGCTAATGTCAATCAACTGGTCATCTTTCGCTGAACGACGCGGATTTAGCGAGGTGGATGATTCCCCGCGCCGGTGCTGGTAAAATAAGAATTGGACATGGCTCACTGGAAAACGTTGTTTTTGGAAGCCAAGCTGGACAGTTGTTGATTTTGTGGGGAGTTCCGGCGTCGCTTCGCTTCGGGGTGTCCACATTGATGAAAATGCGCATACGTAGAACTAAATCCCCTCTCCCACGCGCTTCGCGCGCGGTGACTCCTGAGCGAGGGAGTCTTTGGGCAATCGTTGGTGATATCAAGGGATTCCGTCGCGCGCTGGTTATGCTTGTGGCGCTGGTGTTTGTCTTGATTCCCGTGTCTCCGGTAGCGCTCTTGACTTCCGGGAAACCGAATGAAATGGCTTGGTCGGCCTACCCTCAGCCGAACGACACGAAAATCAGGGAACTGATATATCCCACCATTGGGAACCCTGTCATTGTAAAGAAGGGAGAGACCATCGAGGTCGAGTGGGATTTTCGCGACGGCGATCCCGGCGCGGCGATGCCGGGCGCAATTGCCGGGTGGTCGGCGGAGCTCAAGACATCCGCCTCTCCCTGCCCCCTCACCGTTGGGCTCGAGTACGTCAGCGGTTCGGCGACGTTAACACCATCCACCCGCTGGCCCGCCTACTACGACCACAATAATCCGGATTTCGGGTACGACACCTGCGACCTCCCCGGCGCCGCTCCTCTTCCCTACAACATATACAAAGCGCGGTTCAAGATTCCGACGGGTACCTACAGGGACCTGTATGACCTCACCGTATCAGTAACGGCCGATGGGGCGCCCATCGAGAGAACTACGAACCATTCAGTCAAGGTTATCGACGACTACAAGACAGACTACTGGATAGCAGTGGTTGCCGACCCGCACTTCAACGACGCGCGCGGGCGTGAAAGCACGGCGATCGGTAGCCCCGGCAGGGCCGAGTCCGACTACTTCTGGAACTTTGAGAAAGCGGTGGACATCATAAACCACCTGGATGTCGAATATGTGATGTTCATGGGCGACGCCCACTTCGGGGTTCCCAGGGACGGCAATTCGTCGGTGGGGTTTCCGTATGCCGCGAACTACCTGCCCGAACCGGCCGGGATCGGGGGAGACGCACAGGATATAGACCTCTACAGCAAGTACGAGTACCCGGGTTTCTATAATGAACTCCTCGAGTTGGAACGCCCCGTGGTAATGATCTCGGGCAACCACGACTGTTATGTCACCGATGACGATGCGAGTTGCCCATTCTCGAGCAGAGACGACGGCCTCGGGCTCTGGCAGGACTTCTACGGTCCGCTCTACTGTGGCTGGGACTACGGGGCAGATACTCACATAACTAAACTATGCGCGATGGATCACCAGTTCTACGACCAGACCGGCCTTCCTGACCGGGGAGGCAGAACCCCCACACAGGGCGCGCCGGGCGGCTCCTTATATGCCCCCACCCTGTGGTACGAGGGCCGGTTGCGTGAGACCCAGGTCTCCTGGATGCAGAACGACATCAGCTCGAACTCAGGGAAGCCCGTCACAATCGCCGCAATACACACTCCCCCTTACGACAACGCCCACCCGTTGTGGAGCTGGGCGCCGAAGGGTCTGGCCACCACTCCACCCGGCGTCGATGACGAGGGAAGGCCTCAGCTTCTAACCGCCATGGAGAACGGCAAGGTCGATGCCTGCCTCAGCGGACACACGCATTCCGACTACAAAGGCACGGCTACAGGGAACCCCTCGACTTCACAGATAACGACGGTGTCGAGCACATTTGCTTCGTCACCATACCCCGGCTTTCGCCTGCTGCACGTCAATACTTCAACCGGCGCCATCGACAACTACGTGTACCTGGATGACCCGGGCTACCCCAACAGGCTGTCCGTCCCAACGTACATGGAGACAGCCTTTCCGGTAACGGGCGCCCCCTACGACAACTACCAGACCCCTCTGCTGCGCTGTACAATACATGATGACGACGAGTCGATCCCCACCTGGCATACAGGGAACAAAGGAGTGCCACCCAACCCCGCCATTACAGGCGGCGAACTGCAGGATCCCGAGCCCACACCGTTGCCGGCGCCTGCCAAAACCCCATACGATTGGACCCAGGGAAACGTGGACGTAGCGCAGACCTTCGACAACTTCTCAAAGAAGGCGTCCCCGCAAAATGCCATCCTGGAGGACGTGAGGACGACCTTCTATATGCCATACCTCAACACGAAAGAGTACAGAGTCGAGGACAACGACAGTCCGATTCCCCGCGGCTACAAGGACGGGTACACGTGGCGCGACGTGGACAGCGATGGCGATGGCGATTTCGACTGGCGCGTATTCGACGTAGACGTGAACGTGCCCGCCGGCAACGGCGCCACCCACCCCGGCTACGACGCTAAAGTGCGTGTCTGGCCAGAGGAAGACAGCCCCGACCCGCCTCCGCCGCCTCCGCCGCCTCCGCCTCCTCCGCCGCCTCCGCCGCCTCCGCCGCCGCCTCCAACAACAACCCCCATCTGGTACCTCGCGGAAGGCACCTCAGATTGGGGCTTTGAGACCTACATCACCATCCAGAACCCGAACACGACAGCGGTCACCGCAATGGTGACTTACATGACAAAGACCGGCCCACAAACAAGGGCGGAC
>PHEX01000022.1 GCA_002843005.1 Candidatus Anoxymicrobium japonicum
CACGCTGAACAGATTGAATACGACCAAAAACGTACCATGCGGCTGAATCGGCTTGGCATCGAAGTGATTCGATACACCAATCAGGAAGTGTTGAGTACACTGGATGGCGTGTATTCGGATTTGCTGGAAAAAATCAAATTTCGGCAAAGAACCCCCTAAATCCCCCTTATCAGGGGGACTTTCAGAGGGAAATCCTAAATCCCCTTTATCAGGGGGACTTTCAGAGGGAAATCCTAAATCCCCTTTATCGGGGGGATTTTTGCCAACGGACAATTTCTCCTAACCAGTCAGTATTTGATGACGTACGTTTTCGCGATCATGTCGTGCAACGCGCGTTTCTCGCTATCAAAGCCGGCTATGATGAAACCAATGTAGCAGGTAACAACCGAAATGATTTTTGAGAACTCGCGCCCGGCGGCGACGCCGTAATCAACTGGGCTTAAATCCTGCTTTACCACCTTGAGCCGGAGCGCCATCTTGCCAAGCGTTTGCCCTTTGTATCCTGTCATGAGAATGAAATAGGCGAAGAAACACGCCATCTGCAGCAAAGCGAAAAATGCGACCACAGCGACTTGAGTCGCATCAGCTGGATGGTTGTTGGAGATACTGAAGTTGGTCACAAAGCGAAACGGCATGAAAACGGCGCCAATAATGCAATTGTCGATAAATATCGCGAGAAACCGTATCCAGAAGCCCGCAAACACTGGTGGCTTGCTCGGGTCGGCCTGTTGATGATAACCGAATCCTGGCGGATATCCGTCCACGAGCCCCGATGGCGGGTACGGCGGCGGCTGAGGCGCCGGTGGCGCGCTTGTGCCCGCAAAGGCGGGCGGCGCCTCGCTGGTGGCTGTGAACTGCTTGCCACAGTTAACGCAGAAACTCGCGGAATCCTCGTTCTCCGTGCCGCAACTCGGGCAGTATTTCATGACTTACAACACCTTTCTTTGACTCTATCGCTCAAGTACCTCAATATACCAGCAGTGCCACTCTTTTTGAAAAAAACGCCAGGCTGTAAATGGTGAAAACTGACGCCACACCGATATTATAAAATATAAATGGAAAGCAATGGTGGCGCAAGCAAAAAGGCGGGACGCGGATGGATAAGCGTGACTTCCTCGATGAGTTCATCGGCCATGCGAAAAAAGATATGCAGGGTGAACTCGGGGAGAAATTTATATCTACGAAACTGGACCGTGGCCAGTTCTTGTTCTTCGAGGGCGATGCGACGTCAGCGCTTTATCTGATCGAGTCGGGCGTCATCGAGGCGAACGTCGTTCGCGGCGATGGGAAAGTCTACATATTTCACTTTGTGTTTCCAGGTGAGGTGCTGGGCGAAGGCATCGCCTACGGGCAAAATCACCACCTCTTCTCAGCGGTGACCCGCAAAGACGCGGTCGCATGGCGCATTGCGAAAAATGATCTTCTCCGCGCGCTCGAAGCCGACCACGAGTTTGAGCGTTACATCATGAGGGTTGTCGGAGAGAAACTTGACAACTCCTATGTCAAAACGCGCTGCATCGCGGGAGAGCGGGTCGAACGCCGCATAACCTGCATACTGCTCAAAACTATGGACGAAAGCTCGGAAATTAGCGAGTACCCGGGGAAGCTGGATACTCCGCTCACGAACCGCGACATCTCAGGGCTCATAGGCGCCACCGAGGAAACAGTATCCCGAGTCATGAGCCGCCTTAAAAAGAAAGACATCATCGGGACACGAAACAAGCAGCTTGTGGTGTTGGATCGGGATGCCCTGATACAGTATTTCGAGTCGGTGTAACTCATGGAGATCGCGATGCCTCACGCTTACCTGGATCATTACGCCGCCACTCCCGTACTCGAAGAGGTGAAAGACGCGATGGCGCCTTTCTTCTCCAGTGAGTTCGGCAATCCATCCTCGCTCCACCACCTCGGAGACGTTGCTGGAAAGGCGCTCGCAAACGCCCGCGAGCAGGTGGCCTGCCTGATCGGCGCAGACCCCGAAGAGATCATCTTCACGTCCGGCGGAACAGAGGCCAACAACATGGCGGTGAAAGGCATCGCCTGGGCGGCCAGAAAAAAGGGCAACCACGTCGTTGTTTCCTCGATTGAGCATTTCTCCGTCTTGCACGCGGCGCGCACTCTCGCAAAGTTTAATTTCGAGGTTACGGAAGTCGATCCGGACGAGGAAGGCGTTGTTGATCCCTTCGATCTCGAGCGGGCGATCCGCGACGATACCGTGCTGGTATCGATCATGGCGGCAAATGGCGAGATCGGAACGATTCAGCGCATCAATGAAATTGCCAGGATCACAAAAGCGAAAGGGGTTCCGTTTCATACCGATGCGGTAGCGGCCGCCGGGTACATCCCGCTCGACGTGGCCTCCCTGGGAGTTGACGCCATGACCATCGCGTCTGACCTCCTGTACGGACCAAAGGGGGTCGGCGCCTTGTGGAGCCACAAGGGCGTTCGGCTGATGCCGCTCATCGACGGCGGCGTCCAGGAAGGCGGCAGGCGCGGCGGGACAGAAAACATGGCAGGCATCGTCGGAATGGGCAAGGCGGCCGAACTGGCGAGGAGGGATCTGTCCGCGCGCGCCGAGAAGCTCTCAGGGCTGCGCGACGACCTGATAGACAAGCTACTCGCGGCGATACCGCGCCTACGGCTGACCGGGCGCCGTGAGAAGCGCCTCCCGTGGAACGCCAGCTTTGTGGTCGAATTCATAGAAGGCGAAAGCATGCTCCTGCTCCTGGATCAGAAAGGCATCGCGGTCTCGAGCGGCTCCGCATGCGCGTCAAGGGCGTTGAAAGGGTCGCACGTGCTTGCCGCGTGCAACGTGCCCGCGGAGATCGCTTCTGGCTCGCTCCTATTCTCACTGGGGATCGAGAACACGCCTGAAGATATAAAGTATATTGTGGAGACACTGCCGCCAATCGTTGAAAGGTTGCGGCAGATGTCACCGCTGTACGCGAAGTACATCAAGGAAGGAGGTGGTTGAGATAGCACAGTACGGCGACACGGTCATGGAGCATTTCATGAACCCGCGCAACGTGGGTGAGATAGAGGACGCCGACGGTATAGGTGAGGTTGGCAACCCCGTCTGCGGCGACATGATGACGTTTTACATCAAGGTCGACGACGGCCGCTTGAGCGACGTCAAGTTCAAGACGTTCGGGTGCGGGGCGGCGATCGCCGTCTCCAGCATGGTCAGCGAGATGGCTATCGGCAAGACCATCGAGGAAGCCCTGAAAATCACGCGAGAGAACGTCGCCGAGCAGTTGGGCGGCCTGCCAAAGCAGAAAATGCACTGCTCGAACCTCGGGGCGGATGCCCTGCACAAGGCGATTCAGGATTACATGAGCAAGCTGAAAGCCAGGGAGGCGCAAGATGGTTGATCGACGCGAAAAGAAAGTCATGATGTGCCGGTGCCCCTACTGCGACGTGGAGGTCGAGCCGGAGAGCGCGATCTGCGTGGCGTGCAGGATGGTCATCATCGAATGCGTGAACTGCGGAGCAGCAGTCCAAAAAGACGCGGAAACTTGCCCCGGTTGCGGGAAGCCACCGAAGTAGCGAGCCCTCACGCGCCGGCGATCATCAGCAGGACGCCGCAAGCTCTCGATATCGACCGCTTCGGCCTGTACTGCCCGATGCCAATCGTGAAGACGGCGCGGGCGATCAAGCACTTGCTCGCCGAAGAAGAGCCTACCTACTCAGCGTGCGATGTCTGCGGCTACGTGGTGGATGGAGATATCCCAGAGAAATGCCCTGTGTGCGGCAACCCGAAAAAGGTCTTCTACGAGGTGTCCTGCAAGTACGACTGAGGCTGACAAAGACTTCGCGAAAAACGTATAATGTAAAAGTCGATCGATGAAAGGCAGGCTTACTCTTATATGGTCGGAAGAACACTGAACTCGCGGTACGAGCTCGAGCAACTCATAGGTACGGGTGGCATGGCTGAAGTCTATCGCGCGCGTGACAACTTGCTCGGGCGCACCGTAGCGATCAAAATCCTCTATCCGCAGTTTGCCAAAGACCCTGTTTTCGTCGAGCGCTTCCGCCAGGAAGCGCAGGCGGCGGCTAACCTCAACCAGCCAAACATCGTGAACGTTTTTGACTGGGGCATCGAGGACAACACTTACTACCTGGTAATGGAGTACGTCGAAGGACGCGACCTCAAAGACATCATCCTTCTCGGCGGCCCGCTCCTTCCGGAGCGCGTGGTGGAGATATCTATGGCCATCTGCCTTGCGCTCGACACCGCTGGCGCGCATGGCATCGTCCACCGCGACATCAAGCCGCAAAACATAATCGCAACCAACGATGGCCAGATCAAGGTGATGGATTTTGGCATCGCTCGCGCCGCCGGCGGCTCGGCGATGACTCAGACCGGCACGATCATGGGCACCGCACAGTACATCAGCCCCGAGCAGGCTCAGGGCCGGGCCGCCGATCCTCGCTCCGACCTGTACTCTCTTGGTGTCGTGATGTACGAAATGCTTACGGGTAAGACGCCGTTTGATGGTGACAACCCCGTCTCGATCGCCTACAAGCAAGTGCGCGAGGATCCCCTGGCGCCTTCCCTCCTCAACCCGGACATATCACCTGAGCTCGAATCGGTTGTCATGAAAGCGCTCGCGAAAAACCCGGAAAACCGCTATCAGACAGCCATGGAAATGCGCTCCGACCTTGAGCGCTGCCTGGAAGGCGCTCCTGTGTACGCCACCCCGGTCCTTTCGCCCGATGACGTAACAAGAGGGCAGACCCAGGCATACGTGGGCGGTGAGAGGCGACCGCGCGGGCGCCGCCGCGCGGGCTGGTTCTGGGCGCTGGCTATCGTGATCCTGCTTGCCGGGATAGCGACCGGCGCGTGGGCGATTATCCGCAGCAGCAGCGGCGTCGCGGTTCCAAACGTTGTCGGGCAAAAGCGCGCGGACGCGGAAACCCTCCTTGCGCGCAAAGGCTTCAAGATGAACATCTCGAAAACGGTGATCGACGCGACGAAACCTAAAGATACCATCATCAGCCAGAATCCCGAGGCCGCAAGCAAGCTCGAGAAGGGCGGCACTGTAAAGGTCGTAGTGAGCAAGGGGCCGGAACTCGTCACAGTGCCGAGCGTGATCGGCATGTCGCAAAGCGAAGCGGAAGCCGCGCTGACAAAAGCGGGCCTCGTCCCAGGCGAGGCGCAGCAGGCGTTCGACGCGCAAGCCGCAAAAGGCAAAGTGGTCTCCCAGAGCCCGCAAGCGGAGAAGCAGGTCGCAAAGGGCGCCACCGTCACTATCGTGGTGAGCAAAGGGCAGGAAACGGCGATCGTGCCCGACGTAACGAAGATGAGCAAAGACGCCGCAGTCACAAGGCTGACTGAAGCGGGCTTCCAGGCGGATGCCCAAACCGTTGCCAGCAGCACAGACATCGAGGGGATAGTGAAATCGCAAAACCCCGCGGGCGGGCAGACCGCTCCAAAAGGTTCGAGGGTAACGATTGACGTTACGGCAAAGCCAGAGCGGGTAGCGGTGCCCAACGTGGTAGGAATTGTCAGGGCTACCGCCGAGTCCACGCTCACGGGAACAGGTTTCGTGGTAACCGTCGTCGATCAGATAACCAGCGATACCACAAAAGTCGGCAAGGTTCTCGTCCAGAATCCGACCGGCGGAACCATGGCGGACAAGGGCAGTACGGTAACAATCACGGTTGGCGTGGTCGGGCCGTAACCCAGCTACGATTCTCAAAAAGGAGGCATCATGAGCATGAAGCGCGCTATTACACTCGAGAATCTTCTCACCGAGGCAAAAGAGGTGGACGCGCCTGACGCGTTCATCCTGCAGAACAAAAAGTTGTTGAAGGTTAACATGGAAGCCAGCGGCGGATAGGTGCTCACCAAGGCGGGAGCGATGATCGCTTACCAGGGGCAGATGAACTTCGCGCGCAAAGGCGGCGGGGCGGGGAAATGGATAAAAAAAGCGGTCTCAGGCGAGCAATTTACCTTGATGGAGGCCACCGGGCAGGGCGACCTCTTCCTCGCTGACGCGGCGAATGACATCATTCTCCTTTACCTGCAGGACGAGGCAATCGGGGTGGAGTCGTTGAACCTGCTCGCGTTCACACCCAGCATCGCCTGGGACATAGCGATGATAAAAGGCGGCGCGGGCATGATGACCGGCGGGCTTTTCTGCGTGCAGCTCAAGGGGACGGGCTATCTGGCGCTCATCAGCAAGGGTAAGCCCATGGCGCTTGCCGTCACCCCTGACGCGCCCACATACACCGACCCGAACGCGACTATCGCCTGGTCGTCCACCCTGGAGCCGTCGATCAACGTGGACGTAAACCTCAAGAGCCTGAAGGGCATCTTTGGATCGGCGACATCCGGCGAGACTTTCCAGCTAAAGTTCCAGGGACAAGGCTACGTCATCGTTCAGCCCAGCGAGGTTCAGCCGACCACGAGCATGGCCGGTCAGCAGGGCGGCGGAGGTGGCGCCGGTGGGATTCTCGGGGGCATACTGGGCCAGTAAGCTTTTCGCTATGAAAACGCATAATGGGGTCAAACCAAATTATGCGTTTTGCGTACGCGCGCCATCAAGGGACTGTCCTCAATTGATATTTCTCAAAACTTGTGTATAAAATGCTACGGTTTTTGTCAGGCATGAGTCACGACATACTTTTTCTATTAACTGGAGTATGAAATGAGCATCGATAAGGGAACTTTTGTGCGGAAGTACGACCTTCTTGGTTGTATCCAGTGCGGCAGGTGCACGGGTGGGTGCCCGTTGACCGCTCGCACCGATCTGAACATCCGTCGTTTCATTTATGACGCGGTTGACGACGAACGCCTCGAGGATCTCTCTCTGAAAGCCGAGATATGGGACTGCACCACGTGCAACACGTGCGCGATCCGCTGCCCCAAGGGTCTCGACCCCTTCGAGGTGCTTCTGGGGCTGCGCGCCATGAGAGCCGAAGAGGGCAACATCGAGCAGACCGCGATCTCCGCGCTGGAGAGCATGTTCAACAACGGCAACCCCTGGGGCAAAGCCGCGGCCAGGCGAACGGACTGGATGGAGGGCGTCGAGGGAGCGCGCATTCTCGGCGAGGGCGAAAAGGCCGACGTGCTCTTCCATGTGTGTTGCACGGCCGCTTACGACCCCAAGATAATGCCGATTGTAAAAACCCTCGCGCGCGCGCTCAACGCGGCTGGTGTCGATTTCGGATTCATCGGAGAGGAAGAGAAGCACTGCGGCTCGGAAGCGCGCCGTCTTGGCGAAGAGGGCCTCTTCGAGTACTTCGACGAGGAGAACACGGAACTGTTCGGCCGCTACGACGTCAAGCGTCTGGTGACGTTCTCCCCCCACTGCTTCAACTCCTTCAAAAACGAATACACCAACATCGGGTTGCCCGTACTGCATTACACTCAGCTCATCGCCGAACTGCTCTCAGACGGAAAACTGGAGCTCCCCGGGGAGATCAACTCGAAGGTCGTCTACCACGACCCGTGTTACCTGGGCAAGAAAAACCTGGTGTTCGACGAACCGCGTTATGTGCTGGGGAAGATCAAAGGCCTCGAACTCGCTGAGTTCAACCGCTCCAAAGAACGCAGTCTTTGCTGTGAGGGCGGCGGCGGCAAGATGTGGGTGGAATCCGAGTCCAAGGCTCCGCGCCTGGCGGAGACCAGGGTCGCCGACGCGCACGACCTGGGCGCCGGGATCATCGCTGTGGCGTGCCCGTTCTGCTGGCTGACTATCGAAGATGCCATCAAGGCCAGGGGGTACGAGGAGGAGATGCAGGTCAAGGATATCCTGGAACTCCTCGGGCAGGCTTTAGCCTGACCACTGGCGCGTTTGCGGTAGACGGAAAAGTAGACGGTGCCTGACCCCTGCTGAGTAAGATAAGGAAACGGAAGATAAGAAAAGTGAGGTGAGTTAGGGATGAATATTGCGGTTTGTGTAAAGCAGGTTCCGGACACTTCCGATCCCGACACAGAAGTCCACATAGACTCCAGTGGCAAGGGAGTTGATCAGAGCAAATTCAGTTTCGTGATCAACGACGCGGATAACTTCGCGGTAGAAGAAGCTGTCCAGCTCAAGGAGAAGAATGGAGGAGAAGTAACAGTAGTAAACGTGGGCTCGGAAGCGGCCAACCAGGTCATCAAAATGGCTCTCGCCAAGGGCGGCGACGGCGCGATCAGGTTGGACGACGAGAAGTTTGCGGGCTCGGATCCCGTGGCTATTGCCCGCATACTGCACGCTGGCATCAAGGACCTGTCCTGCGACATCGTGATGACCGGATGCCTGGCCTCCGACGATGGCTACGGCGCGGTCGGCGTGGCGCTTGCCAGCATGATGGGCGTGCCTCACGCGGCGTACGTCAAGACAGTCGAAGTCGCAGGCGACGGCAATCTGAAGGTCGGACGGGAACTCGAGGGCGGCCTGCTCGAGATAGACGAGATCAACACGCCATGCGTGCTCACTATCCAGACCGGCGGTAACGAGCCACGCTACGCCTCTTTCAAAGGCATCCGCGAGGCTTCCAAAAAGGAAATCAAGGTCATGGACCTGGCGGCGACCGGCCTTTCCGAGGATCAGGTCGGCGAAGCGGGCTCGGTGGCGGTAATGGTACAGTACTCGATTCCAGAGGTCGGGGAACTCGCGGAGATTCTCGATGGCGACCCTGGCGAGACCGCGGGCAAGCTCGCCGGCATACTCAAGGAAAAGGGGCTGGTGTAAATGCATGAGATATTCGTACTGGCAGAGCACAGGCAGGGCGAGCTGCGTGACGTAACTTATGAGTTACTGACTCTCGCCGGCCGGCTTGGCGGCAAGGTCACGACGATCCTGCTTGGCAGCGGGATGGACGACTTCGCGGGCAAGCTCACGTCATACTCGGACAGAGTCCTCGTGGTTGACGACCCGATGTTCGAGAACTTCAACGCCGTCAACTATCAGGCTGCGCTGGCCGCGCTCATCAACAAGGACAAGCCGCACCTGGTGATAATCCCGAACACGGGCCAGGGCGCCGACATACTGGCGTCGCTTGCCCTCGAGCTCGGGGCATCGTTCACCTCGGACATCATCGGCCTGGCCATCGAGGGCGACAAACCGGTCGCGACCCGCGCGTATTACGGTGGCAAGATCAACGGCCGCATCGAGTTCAAGGACACCGATCTTTATATGGTGGGCTTGCGCGAAGGCGCGATCGCGGCCGCTGAAGGCGGCAAGTCCGGCGAAATCGAGAAGGTGGACAACCCGGTTGCCCTGGACGCGACCACCCGCAAATTCATCCAGTATGAGCAGCCCGCCGTCGGCGATGTTGACATCACCCAGTCCTCGATGCTCGTCTCGATCGGCCGCGGGCTTCGCGAGGACAAGAACTTGCCGATGATAGAAGAACTCGCGAAACTTCTGAGCGCGGATGTTTCGGGAAGCCGCGCGGTAGTGGACGCCGGCTGGCTCCCGATCGATCGCCAGGTCGGCATCTCCGGCAAGACAGTCAAGCCCAAACTTTACCTGGCCGTGGGCATCAGCGGCGCGTTCCAGCACGTGACCGGAATGAAAGGCGCCGACGTGGTCGTCGCCATCAACAAGGATCCCGACGCGCCGATATTCCAGTACGCTGATTACGGCATCGTGGATGATTTGCTGAAAGTGGTGCCTGCCCTTGTTGACAAGATAAAGGAAATGAAGGGGTAGAGTTGAACAGTTTGAAACCCAGAATAGGAGTGTACGTCTGCCACTGCGGCATCAACATAGGCGCCGTGGTTGACGTGCCGGCGGTTGTCGAGCATGTCTCGAAGGCGCCGGGGGTCGCTGTCGCGCGAGAGTACACTTACATGTGCTCGGATCCCGGCCAGGGGCTCATCAAAGATGACATCAAAAACCTGGGGCTCAACCGGGTCATAGTGGCATCCTGCTCCCCCCGCATGCACGAGCCTACTTTCCGCAAGACCCTCAAGGAAGCGGGGCTGAACCCGTACCTCCTGGAGATGGCGAACATCCGGGAGCAGTGCTCCTGGGTGCACGAGGATCACGCCGAAGCTACCAGCAAGGCAAAGAAGCTCATCGAGGCCGCGATCGCGAAAGTGGCGTTGCTCGACGCGCTCGAGGAGAAGGAAGTGGACGTCATCCCCTCCTGTCTCGTAATCGGCGCCGGCATAGCGGGCATCCAGGCCGCGCTCGACATAGCGGACGCGGGCTTCAAGGTTTACGTCGTCGAGAAGACCCCATCGGTGGGCGGGCACATGAGCCAGCTCGACAAGACGTTCCCGACTCTGGACTGCTCCGCCTGCATACTGACGCCTAAGATGGTGGACGTTGCCAACCACCCGAACATCGAACTCATGACCTATTCACAGGTGGAGGCGGTCGAGGGATATGTCGGCAACTTCAAGGCGAAGATTCGCAAGAAGGCGCGCTACGTCGATTTCAACAAGTGCACTGGGTGTGGCGTCTGCGCGGAGAACTGCAGGCTGGCGGGTCGCATCCCCTCCGAGTTCGACGAGCAGATGGGCAACAGATCCGCGATCTACCTGCCGTTTCCACAAGCCGTCCCCGCCAAGTACACGATCGACCCGGAGCGATGCCTTCAGTTGTCTAAGGGCAAATGCGGCAAGGAAGGCCCCGCGTGCGCGGAGGCGTGCACGGCGGGCGCGGTCAACTTCGAGCAGGAAGACGAGCTGGTGGAGATCGAGTGCGGCACGATCATCGTGGCGACAGGATACGACGTGTTCGACATGAACAAAAAGCCCGAGTACGGCTGGGCCGACAACGACAATGTCATCACGGGACTCGAGTTCGAGCGCCTGGCGTCGGCATCGGGTCCGACGGGAGGGAAACCCCTGCTCGGCCGTGACAAGAAAGGCGAGGGCGGGTACCTCCCTGACAAAGTCTCATTCATACACTGCGTGGGCTCGCGCGACAAGTCGGTCGACAACGAGTACTGCTCGCGAGTGTGCTGCATGTACCTGGCGAAGCAGGCACACCTTATCAGGGACAAGCTTCCCGAGGCGGATATCACTGTTTTCTACATGGACGTGCGCGCGTTCGGCAAAGGCTTCGAGGAGTTCTACGACAGGGTGAGGCGCGAGGGCGTCCGGTACATCCGTGGAAATCCGAGTGAAATATACCGCAAGAGCGCGGATCCGGACGACCACACCATGATAATCAAAGTCGAAGACACTCTTACCGGGACGCCCATGGAACATGAAGCCGACATGGTCGTCCTTGGCGTCGGACTGACGCCGCGCAAAGATATTCGCGAGATCATCGACATTTTCAAGCTCTCGCAATCCACCGACGGTTTTTTCCTTGAGGCGCACCCCAAACTGCGCCCGGTCGACACCGCGTCTGACGGAGTCTTCCTGGCGGGTTGCTGCCAGGGGCCCAAGGATATACCCGACACCGTGGCCCAGGCGAAAGGCGCCGCGTCAAGCGCTCTCATTTTGATGGCGTACGGGAAAGTGAAGGTGGAAGCGCAAGTCTCGGTCGTGAACGCGGATCAGTGCCGCGGCTGTGGCTTCTGCGTTGAGGTCTGCCCGTTCGGGGCGATTGAGTTGGTGGACGAGAACCGCATGGGCAATATCGTAAAGGTCGCGCAAGTCAACGAGGCGTTATGCAAGGGTTGCGGCTCATGCGCGGCGGCGTGCCTGTCGGGGGCCATCCAGCCCAGATCCTTCAAGGATGAACAGATACTGCCCCAGATCGCGGCGCTGGGGGTGAATACGCAATGAGTGAAGAGTTCGAGCCCAATATAGTCGCGTTCCTGTGCAACTGGTGCTCTTACGCTGGAGCGGATCTGGCGGGAACATCGAGAACGCATTATCTGCCGAACATCAAGATCATCAGGGTGATGTGTTCGGGCCGTGTCAACCCGCTTTTCCTGGTCAACGCCCTTCAGCAGGGCGCCGACGGGGTGCTCATCTCGGGGTGCCATCCTGGTGACTGCCATTACATGGAGGGCAACTTCTACGCGCGCCGGCGTTTCACGCTGATGCTCAAGCTGCTCGAGCACATCGGTGTCGACCCCGGTCGTGT
This sequence comes from Candidatus Anoxymicrobium japonicum, assembly GCA_002843005.1. Classification (NCBI taxonomy): domain Bacteria; kingdom Bacillati; phylum Actinomycetota; class Candidatus Geothermincolia; order Candidatus Geothermincolales; family Candidatus Anoxymicrobiaceae; genus Candidatus Anoxymicrobium; species Candidatus Anoxymicrobium japonicum. The sequence goes on from PHEX01000022.1 coordinate 11,991, forward strand.
CAACATGAGTTGGGTCTCCGCCTCCGAGGGCGAGAAGTTCAAGGAGGTCATCGACGAGACCGTCGCTATGGCACGCGCGGCGGGCCCCATGGATCAATTCAGACGGAGGCGGATAAATTGGTAGACGAAAACAAACTCAGGGACAGAGCCAGGGAGGTCATTGCCCGCGACGACGTGAGGCGCCTCATTGGCTGGAAGCGTGGAACCTACGGGTTCGAGTCCGCCCCCATCGTACTGAGTGACGCCTCAGAGGTAGATCAGTTGATATTCGATGCGACATGCGCGCAGAACCCCGCGTCTTTTCTAATGCTCGAGGAAAAACTCCCCGTTCCCCGCGGGCAGGAACCGGACACCCGCAAGGTAGCCGTACTCGTCAAGGGGTGCGACTCGCGGGCTGTTGTCCAGCATCTGGTCGAGAAGGCGTACGGACGCGACGATGTCGTGATCCTGGGCGTGCCGTGCACGGGTGTCATCGACGCTCGCAAAGCTGAAAAGATGTTTGGCGTCGCGTCAGCTCCCGTAGAGGTCAAAGAGGATGGCGACAGGTTTGTTCTCGAGATCGACGGCGAGACATCCGAAGCCCCGAAAAAAGAGCTCATGGCCGACAAATGCCTGCGCTGTCGCTTCCCGAACCCACTCATCTACGACGAGCTCGTCGCCGATGAGGTGGAAAAGTGGGCGGATGACGACTTCGAGGACGTCGGCGAATTCGAGAAGATGTCTCCCACCGACAAGTGGAAGTTTTGGGACGAACAGTTCTCAAAATGCGTTCGTTGCTACTCGTGCCGCAACGTTTGCCCGATGTGCTACTGCGTGGAGTGCGTCGCGCAAAAGACAAAGCCACAGTGGACGCGCCGAGCGACCGACATCAGCGAGAACGCCGTGTATCACATCCAGAGGGCGTGGCACCTCTCAGGTCGTTGCATTGAGTGCGGAGAGTGCGAACGGGTTTGTCCCATGGATATCCCGATAACGAAGCTCAATCGCAAGATGTCGCGCGACGTCGCGCGGATGTTCGAGTACGAGCCCGGAGTGGACTCCGACGCCGAGCCGCTTCTGACCTGCTACAATCCGCAGGATCCCGAAGAATACATAATGTAGGTTGGTGACACATGGAAGATTTTAAGTTCTCAAAAGACAATCTGGCCGGGGTGATCGGCGCTCTCGAGGGGTACCAGGTGTTCGCCCCCGCCGCGGTCGGCGACGTGGTTCGTTTCAAGACTGTCGAGGATCCTTCGGCGCTCAGCCTCGACTACGCCAACACAAACGTACCGGCCAAGGAACTCATGTTCCCGGAGACCGAGACTTTGTTCAAATACACGGTCGGCGGGGCGGACATCGAGCCGGTTGTGCCCGATGAAACCGCGAAGAGGCTGGTGTTCGGCATCCGCCCGTGCGACGCGCTGGCGTACACGATTGTGGACAATCTCTACGGGTGGGATTTTCCCGACCCTTACTACCAGAAGCGACGCGAGAGTACGGTGCTGTTCGGGCTCGCGTGCGGCGATCCCGCGACCAACTGCTTTTGCCCGTCGCTGGGCGGCGGCCCGGGTTCCGAGAAGGGTCTGGACGCCATCATGTTCGACCTCGGCGAGGCGTACTACGTGAAGACGCTCACGGACAAAGGCTTGACCGCCGCGAAGGCGATGGGCCTCGAGGCCGCGGGCGACGCGGAGAAGAAGTGCGCCGAGGCGCAAGAGAAAGAAGCGCTCGCGAAAATCAAACGTTCGATCGACACCACCGGCATACCTGAGAAGTTGCCCTCGCTGTATGACCACCCGTTCTGGGAGCAGTTCTCCGACAGGTGCCTGGGTTGCGGGATTTGCACGTTTTTGTGCCCTACCTGCCACTGCTTCGACATCCAGGACGAGATCGAGGCGGCGGACGGCAGGCGGGCGAGGATGTGGGACACCTGCATGTTCCCCGAATACACGGTTCACACCTCGGGGCACAACCCACGCCCGACGCGCAAGGAGCGCACGCGCAACCGCGTAAGTCACAAGTACTCTTACTTTCCGGAGAAATTCGACGTGATAGCCTGTGTCGGCTGCGGCCGCTGCATCAACTACTGCCCGGTCAACATCGACATCCTGGACGTGCTCGAGAAGTCCAGGCAGGCTGAAGGCAAGGAGGCAAAGACGGCATGATGGACGAAAGCAACCCTTATCTTCCATATATAGTCAACATCGAGGACGCCTGGTATGAGACCCCCGTGGACGACAGGGCCGTCAAGACCTTCAAGGTAAATTTCAAAGACGAGAAAGTGTGGGATACATGGCGTCACCGGCCCGGCAACTGCGCGATGGTGGGGCGCCTCGGCATCGGCGAGTCCATGTTCTGCATTTCATCCTCGCCGACAGAGGAGGGCTACTTGCGCTTCTCGATCATGCAGGCGGGCAAGGTGACGAGCGCGCTTCACGAATTAGAAGCGGGCGACACCATGACGGTGCGCGGGCCGTTGGGCAATTCGTTCCCGCTGGAAGAGTGGGAAGGAAAAAACATAATATCGATCGGCGGCGGCATCGGGCAGGCGCCGTTGCGCCCGGCTATCAACTACGTGCGGGCGAACAAGGACAAGTACGGCGACCTCACGGTCATCTATGGCGCGAGGACGTCAGACCTGCACTGCTTCAAGACGGAGTTCGAGGAGTACTTCAAGGAAGAAGGCACGGCGTGCCATCTGGCGATCGACGTCGAGGAGGAGAGCTGGCCGCACTACGTGGGCTTTGTTCCCAGCCTCGTGATGGAGGTCGCCCCCAAACCGGATAACGCGATCGCGATCACCTGTGGCCCGCCCATACTCATCAAATTCGTGACGCAGAATCTGGAGAAGCTGGGCTTCAAGCCCGAGCAGATATACACCACGCTCGAGGAGCGCATGAAGTGCGGGATAGGCAAGTGCGGCCGCTGCAACGTGGGCTCGATGTACGTATGTAAAGACGGCCCCGTATTCTCATACGCAACGTTAAAAAACATCCCCGAGGCCTTCGCTTAACTTTCGAAGCAGTCCTTTTTTCTAAAGTTTAAGAGGGGTCAGGCAACGTCTACCGCTTTAGCGGTAGACGGTGCCTGACCCCGTTTTCTAAGAAAAAAGACCTGACCCCAAAGTTAAACATGATCGACTTGATTTTCTCAGTCACGATATTCTCGATGCCGTGCGCTTCCAGGACGCATAATTTGGTTTGACCCCATTATGTGTTAGATAACAACTCTGAGAACTTCCTCGATCGAGGTGATGCCGGCACGGCACTTCTCCCAACCGTCCTGGCGCATCGTTTTCATTCCCTGCTCGATCGCCACACGCGCGATCGCGGTGGTCGAGGCCTCCTCGATCGTCAACTGCTCGATCTCGGCGCTCATCTTCATAATCTCCACGAGCGCAACTCTTCCCTTGTACCCGCTGCCACCACAACGCGTGCATCCTTTGGAACTCGACTGGTAAAGCGTAAGCTTCTCTCCCGGTTCGCGGTGGAACTCAAGCCGATCGAGCATTTCGTTGCTCGGCTCGTAAATCTGCTTGCACACGCAAAGCTTGCGCCCGAGCCTCTGGCCAAGCACGCATACTATGCCTGACGCGATCAGGAACGGCTCGATGCCCATCTCGGTAAGACGGGCGATGGCGCCGGGCGCGTCATTGGTGTGAAGTGTACTGAAGACGAGATGGCCGGTGAGGGCCGACTCGATCGCTATTTTCGCGGTCTCACTGTCGCGGATCTCGCCGATCATCATTATGTCGGGACTTGTTCGAAGGATCGACCTCAAGGCCGACGCGAACGTCAGCCCGGCCTTGGGATTGATCTGTATCTGGTTGATCCCGGCGAGACGATACTCGACCGGATCCTCGACCGTGGTAATGTTCTTGGTCTCATCGTTGAGTACGTTAAGAGTGCCGTATAGCGTGGTCGACTTGCCACTGCCTGTCGGGCCTGTGACGAGGATGGCGCCGTTCGGCTTGCGAAACGCATCCTCGTACTTTTCCAGGGTCTCACCATCGTAACCGAGATCGCTCAGGCGCAGCATGATGCTCGACTTGTCAAGAATTCGGAGGACTATCTTCTCCCCAAAAATGGTAGGCAGTACAGCGACGCGGAAATCGATCTGCTTGTTGCCTATCCGCTTCTCGTAATGTCCGTCTTGCGGAATCCTTTTCTGCGCGATGTTCAGGTCAGACATAATCTTTACGCGCGAAGTAACCGCGGGCAGCGCCCTTATCGGCAGACTCTTGGCATCATGAAGCACACCGTCCACACGGTACCTGATGATGATCTCTTTCTCCTGCGGGTCAAAGTGGATGTCGCTTGCCCCGTCTGTCACAGCCTCGTTGATCACGTAATTGACGAACTTGACGATAGGCGCATCGCTGGTGATCGCGCCAATCGCTTCGGAAAGAGCCTTGTCGTCGAAATCTTCCGAATCGAACTCTTTAATCTCACTCACTCCGAGTTCGCCTACGTCGCGGTAGTAGGCCCGTATAAAGTCCTCGATGTCAGCTTTCGTGGAAACAACCGGTCTTACCTGATATCCGGTAGACATCTTGATGTCGTCGAGCGCGAAAATATTGGTTGGGTCGGCCATCGCCACGACAAGCGTGTCGCCGTCAAAACTGATAGGAAGGCTCAGGTGCCGCTGTGCCATCTTTTCATCCAGCAGGGCAACGGCCGTCATGTCAACGTGGTATCTCTCAAGATGAACGAATTCCAGTCCGAGGTGCTGCGCCAGAACCTCTGTGAGCTTCGACTCGGAAACGACACCCATCTCGATGAGGGTGCGCGCCAATGATTTGCCGGTCTGCTTTTTCTTCTCGAGAGCGGAAAGCAACTGCTCTTGCGAAACAAGACCGTCCTCAATCAGAAGGTGCGTTACCGATTTAGCTTTCTTTTTTGCCTGTGCCAATATTTTCCTCCGTCCTCTTTGCAAGAATCGGAAGCGCGCGCGCTTTTCTAAAGCATTCCGTTAATGCCACTCTATGTCTATGTATTACTCGAAACGTGAAATGTCGCTTCCCAGCCTGGGCACTGTACGCCCGCAAGAGGGGCAAGGTTCATAGACTATTCCACCCTTCACATAGTCCCCTGTGCGAAAACGCAGAACACACGTGCCTCGGCCGTCCAGGCATGTGTACACAAGCTCGCCGTCCTCGCCTTCGGCCACCGGCGCCTCGGTTTCTGGATCGATGATCTCAAGGTAATCCATGTCGGGATAAATGTGGTATCCAGCGTCCGCCCCTGATGCGCACTCAGAGTAACCTTTGCGCCCCTCCGTAAACCCGAAAGCGCCAACAACAAATGCATCTCTCGCTCCTGTTTTCCGCAGAAACTCATGCATATCCTCTTTTATGTCCTTCGATATGCGCTCCCCACCTAGAATGACCAGGCGCAGCGACGACAGGTCGATCTCTTCCTCGATAGCCGACCGCAGCACCTCGAATACGTTTCCCGGCATGCCGATAATTCCCGTCACCTTGACGCTCCGCGCGGTATCAGATATCCGGCGCGCGGCGATCGCGCTGCTCTCTCCACCAGTATATAGCGACAGTATACCGGCGCGCTCCATGCCTCTGGCAATCATCTGGAACCAGAGGTGAGACGCGAACGGCATCGCGTTCAGGATAACGGCATCTTTGCGCTCGATTTCAACGCCGAATCCAGCAAGCTCAAGGATGCGGCGCCCGGCTTCAGCCATGCGCTCGACATCTGAGCGCGTGAACATTACCGGCGTGGGCCGACCGGTCTGCCCCGCGGTGAATTGAACGTGCACGGGCGCGTACTCGAACAACCGCGCGCTCAAAACGAACTCATCGCCCTTGAACAAGCTGTCAAACCGCGTCTTCAAAAACTGAAGCCTGGGCATGCGCTCTTCCGCAGCGCGCGTCAAGGGTTTGAGGACAAACCTCTCGTAACGGTCATGTTCGTCAGCGGACGGCGCTATGTCAGACTTGCGGGTGAAAGGGAGCTTTCGCAGATCATCGACCCCCCTGATATCTTCAGGCGCGAGAGCGGCGTCGTTAAACATCTTGCGGTAAAACGGGCTGTACGGATACAGTTGGGTCCTCACAAAATACGAGAGCTTCCTGTCACGGTACTCACGTTGCTCCTCAAAAGACATGCGATCCCAGTTCCGCGAATAGATTTCGTGCGCCATTTGCTTTTCCTCCACTCTCACCGTGCGCAAGGCTAAGGCCAGTCGGCCAGGGGTCAGGCACCGTCTACCGCTGCGTCTACCTCAAATTTAATATGAACCTGTGTCCGCCACGGCTGACGTGACGCTAGCGCAAAGCGAGAAACTTGCCGAACTTCATCATCTCCACCGGGTGAGCGACGGCGCCCTCGATGCGACACTCCCCGGACGCAAACTTCCGCGCGAGATTCTTTCCATCAGGTGTATTAAGAAACTTCACTGCCTCCATGCCGGCGCCCATTTTCGCCATCCGCGTCACTGTCTCGTAATCGCATACCAGCTTGATATCCATTGAGGGCGCCACGCCCGGTTCGATAACGACATACCCGCCTGAGAAAGTAATGGTTATTGCCGTTTCGGGCTGTTCGACCGGCTCGATCGCGAGAACCAAATTGATCTCGTTAAGCAACCGCGCTTTCCGGGGATTCTTCAAGAACTCGATGATGAGCGATCGCATAATCGAACCCAGTCCGCTCAAGTTTTCCTCGTCCTTGACGAGCATCCTCTCTTCCGGGCCTCCGGCAGGAACGCAAGAAACCGGCCTTGAGCGCCGGTGGATAACGTAACCGAGCACAGCCAGCCCACTGCTGACAAACAGCAACGACAGCCTCCGATGCTTACTTTTTTTCTCCGACTCAATTTTTCCGTGAGCCATGATTGGTTCCTTTCCTGTTGTCTTTGCCAGCGACGAAAATAGCCCTTTCTGATCTCCTCCCCCTCAGACGGGGGAGGATTAAGGTCTCATTTTTATACACGAAACGCAACTATTCAGCTTAATAATCCAGGCAACGTCTACCGCGCAGCGGTAGACGGAAAGGTAGACGGTGCCTGACCCCTGGCTATGGCTATGGGGGACTGACCCTAGATGCCGAGTTTGTCCGCCAGGAAGCCAAGCCCCAACTCCTCGCACTTACCGCGTGTGAGACGGCCTTCGTCATCTAACTGGCGATACTCGTAATACTCGCGCTTCATGAGATCAAAGTCGGGAACCGACCCGGCGTGAGAGCCTTCTTCCACCGCCTTGTAGAACCTCGGATGCATAATATCCTCTTCGCCGCCAGAACCGAACAACGCCTGTATTCCCCTCTTCAAAAACCAGATGCGCTCGCCCACCCGCATAAAACTGTCGAGGTCGTAATCCAGCCCGGTCACGGAGTTGATGGCCGTAATGAGCGCATCCTCCTGCCAGGACACCGCGGTGAAGTAGCAGACAACAGCGGCGTTGAATATCTGCCCGAGCTCCTGCGCCCGCGCGGTCAGATACGCCTTGCCAACGCTCGATTGCTCGTCAAAGGGGCCTTCCAGGTCAATCTGAGGAAGCGGCGGCGCGCTGCCCCCCTCGAGATACAGATTCGTGCTGGCGCAGTGACACGCGCCTCTCGGGGAAGTCGCGTACGAGAGCGCGAAACCGTGGAAACCGCGCGGGTCGTGAGCGGGCGCGTCCAGACCGCGAACCTGGACGGCCATTACGGGCGCGTCCGAGCCGATCTCCTCTGACAGAGCCTTGCTGCCCTGCGCCATGCGCGCGCCGAAGCCCTCATTGCGAGCGGCCATCTCAATAAGCTCGAGCATGCCATCAGGGTCACCCCAGCCAATAGACACGCCATCGCACTCGTCAACCGAGAGAAGGCCCTTTTCCTGACACTCCGTCACAAGCGCGATAATCGCGCCCATCGTTATCGTGTCGATCCCCCAGCGGTTGCACATCTCGTTGCCCTTCGCGATGCTGGCCAGGTTGTCGTTCAAAAGGTTGCTCCCAAGCATGCATATCGTTTCGTACTCGGGACCCGCGCCCCGCGCAACGGAATATGGTTCGTCTTTTACTTCTATTACACGCTTGCAGCCGATTGGGCACGCCCAGCAGGCGTACGCCTTGACCAGTATTTCATCGCTGTACGTCGGGCCGTTGATTTTCGCGATGACCTCATCGTCCTCGCCGACCTGCCAGTTCTTGAACGGCACATCGCCGAGCATCGCGCCTATCTCGAGGTTGGCGTTGGTGCCAAACGCCTTGAGAGACTCGACAACCAGTGACTCGGCGTAATCCTCCATCACCAGCTCGCGCCATCTTTTAAACGCATCGGGATCGGCGATCTCGACTTTCTTCCCGGTGCCAACGACAGCAATAGCCTTGAGGTTCTTTGAGCCCATAACCGCGCCCATCCCCGTGCGGCCCGCGATGTGGTGCTTGTCGTGAACTATTGCGGCAAACTTGACGCCGCTCTCGCCGGACGGCCCGATCGCCGCGACCTTCGCTTTCCTGCCCGTGTCGGCCTTCGACCTCTCGATGAGCATATCCGCCGTCTCATAAGTGTCCTTGCCCCACAAGTCAGATGCGTCACGCAACTCGACATCGTCTCCGTTTATCCAGAGGTAAACCGGCTTGTCGGAAACACCGGTGAAAACAATGCCATCGTAACCCGCCGCCTTGAGCTCCGGGCCGAAATAGCCCCCACAGGACGCTTCTCCCCAGTGGCCGGTTAACGGCGAGCGAGCGCAGGCCGCGAAGCGGTTGCCCCCCGGCACGCGGGTGCCGGTCCAGGGACCGGTCATTATGATAAAGAGGTTCTCGGGACTCAGCGGATCCACGTCCCCCGGAAAACGATCGATATAGATCTTTGCCGCAAGGCCCGAGCCCCCCATGTAGTCGCGGCAATCCTTCTCGTCAATATCAACCTTTTCGAACTCGCCGGTCGAGAGATCAACTTCCAGAATCTTTCCAACATAGCCGTACATTTTTAAAACCTCCACATGCTGAGAAGCGACACACCACGGAACAAGTACGGGCGAATCATATCAAGGCAGGAATGCAACGACAACAGAAATCGCGGCGCCGAGCGAAACGCTTTGCCTTATCTATACGCCAGTGCTAACATTGCCAAAGATACACGGGCATGATACCGGGAGGTCATCGATGAACTTGAGAAAAGCTACAGTCGCGATGGTTATTTGCGTGTTTGCCCTGACAGGCATTGCGACGCTTTCAGGCTGCGGGCAAGGCAAGCCCCGCGTGATCACATTCCTGGGAAAAAGCAGCAAGTCTTACACCGACACGAAGGCCATGATCGACAAGGCCAAAAAGAAGTTCGGCGACAAGATCATCTGGGAAAATTACGACTACGACAGTCCTTCGAGCAAGAGCGCCATCGACAAGTACACGGTCTCAATGAACCCTACCGTCATAATCACAAACTCAAAGGGCCAGATAAAGCAGACGTTCATGGGCAAACCGATGGAAGACCAGCTCCTTATGACAATAGAAAGCTTTATTCCTCAAAAGAGCGCTCAGGCCACCACGCCGTCTTCAGCGCCAAACTCCACAACAGTTCCCGGAACACCGTACCCGCCGGGGGCGACCCCGGGCGCGACCCCGCAGCCTCTGCCTCAGACAACCACCCCTGGCAAGTAAAAGCGGCGCATGGGAACGCGGTGTCATTGGTGATTTCTTTCTTGAGAAAGATACAGGCGACGTACCTGCTCGCGGTCATCTTCCTCTCCATGTTCCTTGCCGGCCTGCTCTCAGGCGGGTTCGGGAAAGTGCTCGCCAACGGAATCGTGATCTGCCTGGATTGCATTGGATTGATCTAAGTGCTCCATTTCGTACTATGCCACCTCGCCCGGGGTCACCGCGCGCGAAGCGCGTGGGGTGGGGGAGATGGTTGGGGCAGAACCCCCCTAGCCCCCCTTGTCAGGGGGGTACCTCGCCCCCCCACCTTAATCCTCCCCGTCTGCGGGGGAGGAAACCAGAGGGATCGGTACGTTACTGTATTTATGGAAAGGGGCACTAAATGCGGGCGCGCCGCTGGACACAGGCGCTTGCCGCGCTGATCGCTAATCCCTGGTTCATTTACTTCAAGACGAGGATTATCTACCAGGGCAAGG
>PHEX01000023.1 GCA_002843005.1 Candidatus Anoxymicrobium japonicum
GTGGGTGGGTGGGTCGCCGTGGGTGTCGCGGTAGCCATGGCCGTTGGGCTGGGCGTCCATGTCCGCGTCGCGGTGGCGGTCGGCGTGGATGCGGCCTTGTGTGCGATGTTCACGTTTGGCAGATGTTGGTTAGCCCTGACCTCCAGTACCACCGGGATCGTGTTGATCTGATAGCCAGGGGGTGGGATTTTCTCGATCAGCACGTACTGGCCGGGCGCGATGCCATCAAAAGCGAATATGCCGTCGGCGTTCGACGTTGCCGTGTAGGTCTCGGCTTGGTCCCGCTTCAAGACCAACACAGCGCTCGCCAATCCCGGCTCTCCGACATTCCACGATGAGTCACCATTCAGGTCGTCGAAGGCCACACCGTCCACTGTGCCGACGTCCGGTGTCGCAGTGGGGGTGGCGGTTGGCGTAAGTGTCGGGGAGGGCGTCCAGGTTTCCGTGGAGGTTGCGGTGGGCGATGGCGTCCGGGTGGCGGTCGCGGTGGGTAGCGGTGTGTTCGTAGGCGTGTTCGTGCGCGGCGGCGTGGCCGTTGCGGCGGCTGTGGCACTGGGCGTTGTCGTGGGTCCGTCGATGGCCGCGTGGAGAATGAGCTTGCCGAAATCGGCCGCACCGTTGACCGTGTTGCGGCCTTCCCAAACCATGTAGCTGTCTTGGGATCCGGAGCGGTCGCCGCCGTCGTCGTCGTCGATGAGCCCGACAGTGAACCCCATCGTTTTGCCTTCGACCAGGGCGCCCGATGCCAGTATTGTAGCTGGCACGGCCAACTCCACGTCATATCCCCCTGCGCGGCGCTTGGCCACAAGTTGCGCGTCGGGAACGCTTTGCCAGCCGAACTCCATGCGCGCGCCATCTGACGCTACGTTGAACTGGTGGTCATCCGTGCCGCCACTCACCTGATCATTGGCGCCGTCCAGGGCCAACTCAAGCCCGTCATCCCACCAGATATTAGCGCTATCTCGCACGATGACATCATCTTCCACGCGAGCGGCAAAGTAGAGCCAGTTGTCATCCCACATGCTGTAGACCCGCGCCGAGATGTCGGTCGCTGATGGGTTCACCTGGCCGGTGAGATAGTCAACGGTGCTGGCGTCTAGCAACGCGTGCTCGGACTGGACCCACTCTGCCAGGTTCCCGTCGATGGTGGGGGGATTGACCGCGCGCCGGCTCACCAACGATCGTGCTGGTGCACTCGGCGTGCGCGTCGGGGTCGGCCCGGAGGTGGGTGTTGACGTCGCCGTGACCTGGCGGGTCGGTGTTCGCGTGGGTGTGGGTGTGGCCTGAGACGGCTCGAAGTACTCGATCGTCAATCGGGGCCTGGCCTCGGGACTGGTTGTCGAAGTAGAACCGAAGTCGTAGGCGACCGAGCCACCGGAAGTTCCGCTCAGGAGCAGCCCATAGTTTGCACTGGGATTGTTGGCCCAAAGCTGGACGAGAGACGTGACGTTCAATGATATTGGACCCATGGCGGATGGCCGGAGTTCTACTGAGCTGACCGCCGCGGCGACCCGGTCAAGGTCGCCGGTTGCCCCGGGCGCGGTCCAGGGTGTGTGACTCGTCGCCATTTTCCAGGTGGTCGCGCTTTCATCCCAAGGACGTAGCAAGCGATGGGCAGCCAGGGTCAAGTTGTTGCTGGTGTTGCTGACATCCTGTTGGTACAGGTGCAGCGTCGCCGACACAACGGCCGCATTTCGAGGCAGCGCTGCCAGATCAAACGCCAGCAAGCCGTACATGACATCCCGCGAGCGCACCCATATCCCGGGCTCCGTGCCGAAGTTCGACATGGGCGACCAGGCGTCGATGTAGGTGTCTTTCAGACCCTGGTAGCCGTTCACCCCGGGTTCGAGGATGAGGGTGACCGGCACGCCAGGTTGGACCACGACATCGACGAAGTGGATGGTCTCATCGCCATCGTTGGCGCTCCAAATGCGAAAATCGTTGCCCCCAGGTTGTCGGTCGCCGAAGTGGGCATCGGCCACCGTGAACTGGGTTTGTTTCCAGGTCCGGGTGTTTTGCTTGTAGACCGTGCCCGCCAGCTTGTCCGGATCGTCGTAAGCATCGTAGTGCAGTTCCCAGCGGTCGTTGCCCTGGTCGTAGTAGGTGACCGTGATGGTCGCCTGGTGACGACTGCCGAAGGCATAGCGATTGTCTACGTTGAAGTACATGTTGGGGTGACCCGAACCCTGGTCGGTGCGCCGGGTATAACGCCCCTCGGCTGCGCTGCTCACGTTCCACAGGGGGACAGTCCGGCCGCCGGGCGCGCTGTCGTCCTGATAGAGCCAGAACTCGAAGTTGCCTCGGTCTGGAAAGTACGTGTATTGGGTTTCGCGCAGCGCGACCCACACACTGGGGGTGTTGACCAGCGAGCGCCCCGCATAGGTGTTGGCGAACCTTACCAGGTCCTGCCGGTCATCGGCGACGATGAGGGGGATATCCAGGGTAAAGTAGTCAGGGTGCTTGTCGAGGGCGTTGTAGATGCCCCACATGGAGGCGGTCCGGCCCTTGAGGCTCCAGGACAGGGTGTCGTAGCCCTCCCAGGCTGTCGCGACCTTGTCACCCCACTTGATGAGCGGATCGTATTGGCCCCCACCGAATGTGCTGGAGTTCGGGTCATCGTAGATCATTTCATCGCCGCCGTCGGGTTTGAGCGCGCTGTGTTTCAGACCAACGCCTTGGCTGGCTGCGTAATCGGTGAAGGCGATGCGTTCGCTGCGTTTCTCAAAGTAGGGGACCATCTGCAGCAGCAACTGTTTGTCGGGGAACGCGTCGCGATGGACATCGATGGACCACTTGACGAAGTTCAGCCACATGTCGCTGGTCAGGCCTGCTTGTTTCATGCAACTGTAGTAGCCGTCCTCGGCGGGAGTCGGCTCCCCATAGACGCCGACGCTGATCTGGACCCAGGCGATGCGCGGGTCGTTGTTGTAGCGGTGCCCCATGGCGTGAACGAAACTGGAGAACGCGGTCTTGTAGTCGGGGTCCCAATAGCGCGGGATTTTCGCGTCATCGCTGCAGGTCACTACGGTGGAGGGAGATTGCTGTTTCAGATAGGCCGGGATGCTGATGCCGCCGCAACATTGGCCGTCGTAGGCGTTGAATGCCAGCCCGACCTCTTTGCCGAGGGAAGCAAGGCTGTTGATCCAATTGTCAGGCCACGACCAATCGTAGGTGTTGGGGCCAACTTCGACTTTATCCCAGGTAACCAGGATGTGCCCGCCTGTAATGGGGTAAGTGTTGGGATCCAGGTTTTGCCAATCATAAAACACATACACACCGGCCGGGCCGCCGGCCGGGTGGTTGATGACGTCTGGTGCGACTTGTGTCTCGGACCTGGCCGGCGAGGCGAGCGTCGTGGACCACGCCAGGGTTGTCAGTGCGATCACGAGTATCAGCAAGATAACCATCTTGTATTTACGGAAATATGTCATTGTATCACCTGAGCCAGTGGGTGCCTGAGCATACGGGCCGAATATGGCGTTTTGGATCTCGCCTGGGACAATCTTACACTAAATTGAAGAAAATCGCCATAGTCAAGTCGGCCTATTGTGAGGATAACGAGCGGCGCCAGACGTCCGGTTGAGGCGCCGAGCCACCCATCGGCGCATGAACAGTCCCAGCAACGCCAGGGAGAATGGATCGGTCATGAATCTGAACCTGTTGTTTTCTCCCGTCTCCAAAAAGTTGCCGAGGAGTGCGACGAAGATCACGACGAAGCACAGGTACATGATCGTGATCCGTTGGGCTCGAGTGAGTGATTTATCCGTGAAGAACAAGCGCAATCCATAGCCGACTACCAAGGGCAGACCCACCAAAAGGAACAGGTAGAGGCAGTGCCCGCGGCTGTCAGTATAAATCGGCAGGTGCGGCACTCGGGCCAGGTCGAACGGTATTTTCCCGTAGAACAGATAATCGTACACGTCGTTGATGGCGGCCAGTTTAGCACGATTGGCCGCCAGGAATACGTAGTCGCTGCTCGATCTGAAGTAGGCATACCACGACCGCAGGCTTCCACTCACATATGTTGGCGGGTCGTGTTTCAGCACATAGAGGGCGTCTTTGAGATAATCGTCGGCGATGGACATGTAAGCCACATGGTTGAAATTCGAGTAACCTGTGGACTTCCGAACTTGTTGCAGCGCCGGGATATCTTCGTACTGCGTTGTGCCCAGCAGGTATGTCGCGGGGTATCGCGCTAGCTCAGAAAATCGGTCGTATTGTGATACCGCGGACAGTTTGCCTTCTGCAATGAGTTGTAGGCGTTGCACAAGTGGTAGATTTCTGGCAGTCATCGTCCAAACGTTCATTCCCATCCAGGTGCTGGTCGTGAACCTGCCGAACAGGACCTGGTTCTTGCCGTATAGGCTCATGAGCAGTATGAATGGGATCAGCGCGGCGACTGCGATTCTTCTGCGGTGGGCCGGGTTAAGGATGGCCAACGCGGCTGTGACGAAGATAAAAAACGAAAAATGGAAGAGACTCCGTATGCCCGCGATGAGGAACAGCACGGTGAAGAACAGCCATAACGCCCATCTGTGGTCGCGAGCCAACGCCTCATACAACAGCAGCGCCGATAGCGTGACGAGGGTGGCCAGCGGGAAGGTGTAGAAGAGCCAGTTTTCGTAGAGCACGAATGACGGGCTGGCCATGAACAGGGTGCTCAGGATCAGGGCGATGGTTTTCGACACGCCCAACTCGACCTGTAAAGAGAAGATCGACCAGTAGAAGACGAGCCCGCAGACCAGGTATATGGCCTGGAACAGCAGCATCTCCCGGTCCGGCGCAAGCTTCAGCACGATCCCGAGGAATAGGTTGAACAGCGGTGGTTGGCTGTGGAGGTAAAGAACGCTTTCCAGCAGGCGAGTTCGCAGCAGCGCCGGATCCAGATACTGCCAGAACCAGGGCAGTGAGCTGCCGTCGAAGCGGACACCCAGGGCGAAGTATAGCGCCTGGAAGAGCGCAAACACGGCAACGAGATAGAGCGCCAGTCGCCTGTATGTTGCATTCTCGATGTGATAACGGGTTTCCTGCATGTGATTTTCCGGTGCGAAGGCCCTGGACACGTCTGGTAGCTGGGGTCCATGTGTCGTCAACGCATCACTTTGTAAACGTACCACACTTCATGGGGGATGAATCGCTCCAGGTGCAGCAGGCGCAACACGCGATACAGGAGGAATTCCGTGACGTCCCCCGATTGTGCCGTAGAAATCTGCACCAGGCGATCTTGCACTTTGTCAATGGATAGGGCCCAACTCCCCCCCTCTGAAGTGGACAACTTCGGCGTCCAGACGATGTAGCGATCGCGCCCGGCGTGCTGTTGCAGCATTTCGGGTGTCACCTCAGACACGCCCAGTGTCTTGGGTGTGGCGGAGGTGTATCTTTGCGCGTAGGGCGCCACGCTATCGAGGGTATATACGATATCACCATCCTTTACTACGCTGTCGAGGCTAGAGAATACCTGCTCGCGTAACTGGTGCAGGCTGCGCGAACTCTCGATCACCTGAAAGCTGATCTCGAACATCCCATAGGCCAGCAGAGCCAGGGTCGCGACATAGAGTATCTGCCAGGTACGCCGCCGCGCCAACCGGCCGATCTCGGAAACACCGATGGGCAGCCAGATGAAACAGGGGATAATGGCCGGGATAGCGTAGCGGTTGGAGAAGTAGGCATAAAACGGCAGGAGCAACGTGAACGACGTCAGGAACAGGACGAGATAGGTCGCCATGGGCGAACCGATTCTGCGAAACGACTTGACCATGCCCAGGGTCGCGATGGGTGTCAGCAACACAAACAGCCCGCGAAAGTCCAGGAACATGTAACGGAGGTAACCGGGCAACTGGAATTCGTGCCCGGAACCCAGGTCCTTGAAAAAGAACTGGAGCCCGAAGATGGGATGCACTGACGTGTAGCTCACCGCGATCGGGTTGTCCATGTACTGGATGTTGTAGATAAGTTGGGGTATGTAAGGGATCAGCGCGACCAGAACGCCGCTGATGTGCCATTTGTAGTATTTGCGCGTCACCCACATGAAGTAGGCGAAGGCGAAGATGAAGAACCCGCTGGCATAGCGCATGCTGACGGCCAGCGATGCCGTCAGATACCCCAACACCAGGTCCAACGGCTTGTGGTGTTTCACAAACCGGAAATGGAAGTACACCATCAGCACGATGAACATGACGGTGGGGATGTCCGAGAACACCTGTGTCGCATAGCGCAAGAACGGGTAGGAAAGCACGAACAGCAGGCTTACGTACGCGGAGACGGTCGGCGAACTGTGTTCCAGATTGATCTTGTAGAGCAGAAAGGCGGAAATCAACAGCGATATGCCTGAAAATAGCAGTCCGAAAGATACGGCATCGAGCTGGAGGTACAGGGGAATCGCCAAGACGTAGCTGAAGAGGATATTTCGGTGTTGGAATCCCGAGTTCCCGGTTTGATGGAGGTATTCGGCGGTTTTTAGCCACTCGTAGGGGTCCACTTGTAGGGTCCTATCTGCCAGCGCGAACAGCAAGATCGTGGCCAGCGCCAGCACGACCAGGATCAAGGCATGGCGCGTAAGCACCCTGGCCGGGCTTTGGATGGGCTTTGCTTTTGAGGAGGTTACGATGTTCGCCATAGGTGATTGTGTTTCCGGATGCCGACCGAAAGCTGACACGGCATTACCCCGCTACCGGTTCTTGTCGCACCGGAGGCCTGGCCGTGTTCAGCTTTTGTTTGCAAGTATCAGATTACCCCGCGTCCTCGGCGCTCAGCACCACCGTCACCGTGTTCAGCAGGATCTGCAAATCCCAGAGCGACGATCGCTTGCGGATGTATTCCAAGTCCAGATCGACGATTTCGTCAAAGCTGAGTCGGCTGCGGCCGTTGATTTGCGCCCAGCCCGTGAGCCCGGGCAATACAGCCAGACGCTTCCAGTGGCGCTCGTTATACAGCGCCACCTCATAGTCAATCGAAGGGCGAGGTCCCACCAGGCTCATATCGCCTTTGATCACGTTGATCAACTGAGGAAGCTCGTCCAGACTGGTGCGACGCAGCCACTGGCCAACCCTGGTCACCGTGTAGCCGTTGGACACCGGTTTGTAGATAGTGTGGCCATTGGTGTCCTGCTGATCTGTGCTGGCGTTGCCCTTGATGTAGGCCTCCGCGAATTGGCGATGCTCTTCGGTATGGTTGTGGCCGTTGGTCATGGACCGGAACTTGTAGAAATCAAAGACCCGGCCACCTAATCCGCTGCGACGTTGGATGTAAATCACGGGGCCCGGCGAATCCAGCTTGATCGCGATCGCAATCATCAGGATGAACGGTGCAAGTAGGATCAGAAGGCTGATGGAGATCAAGATATCGAGCCACTGTTTGACCAGCGGGTAGAGTGCCTGTGAGACTTGATGGCGTAAGTTCCACCCGGTTGTCGTCTCGAGTCTGATCTGCCATGGGGCGAGATGGGTGTGTTCGTTGAGCATGTTATGATCGCTTTTGCCGGTCGTCGGAGTACACCATAACTTGTACCCTGACGCACCTTTTCTATGATGACGAGCTTATGCCTGCCGCGTTGAGTCATTCAAAATCTACCATACGACAGTGACAAAAACCTGTAATCCAGGGGTGGTCAAGATGAAAGATTTGTTATGGAGCGGGGCGTTCCCTGCTGCCAGTACAGACCCTGCGCTCGTTCCTGCTTGCACATCAAGGATCATCTTGCCACTCACGGCACGCGATGTAACCATTGCAGATCGCGAACCCAGTTCCAGGTATCCAGTATGCCCTCCTCCAGCGGTATCTGAGGTTGCCACCTGAGTGCACGTTGGGCGCGTTTGCTATCAAGCACCAGTCGAGGCACGTCGAACGGCCTGGCCGGCAAGCGCACGATGCGTGGTGGGCGCCCGATCACCCTCTCGATCACCTCCAGCAATTGATTCAGCGACGTGCCTTGCCCACTGGCGATGTTGAAGATGGGGCCGGTTGTCTCAGTCGTCGCGGCCGCCAGGCAGGCTCTCACGAGGTCCGTCACGTGCAGGTAGTCCCTGATGATCTCACCATCCCCCCACACGGAGATCGGCAGTTCCTGAGCAATGCGGCCGAGAAACACGCCAACGACCCCCTGATGCCCCACCGGGTTCTGTCTCGGGCCGTATGGGTTGGATGGCCTGAGGATCGTGTAAGACAGGTCGTGCAGGTGTTTGTACAGTTGCAGGTATTTCTCGATGGTCAGTTTGACGATCCCGTACGAACAGATCGGGTGGGTGGGAGCGGCTTCAGTCACCGGCAAGGCGTTAGGAGTGCCGTAAACCGTCCCGCCGGATGATAGGAAGATGACCTTTTTGACGTGCCTGGCGACGCACACATCCAGCAGCCGCACGGTGTCGACCAGATTGCTCTGGATGTCGAAGATCGGTGCGTCGTTGGACGACTCGGGTATGGTCGTGCTGGCCAGATGGAAGAGCACATCGCCGCCGTCCAGCACCGTGCCGAGCAACCCCGCGTTTCCCAGTTCTCCTTGAACGTACTCAACGCCCGGCATGGGCGGTCGGTAACGCTCTGGCGCACGATCATACACCGTGATCTGCCAGCGGTCGGCCAGAAGGGCATCCACCAGGTGGCTGCCGATGAAGCCATTCCCGCCTATGACGACTGCTCTCATGTGAGGTGGTCCTCAGCGCAGAATGGGGGGCACGTAATGCGGGACACGTAATGCGGGACACGTGAGGGTGGCTTGCGATTCGACCCAGACGGCGCTGGCGTCCCCAGCACACGTCGCCACGATCGTAGCCATTACGGCCGCCACCCTGGGCATCTTGAGTGCCCGCCAGGGCGTATCAAAGGGCGCCTGGTGCCGGAATGGCTTTGGGCATGTCAAGTGACCCATTAGTATAACGTCGTTGCCGCGGGCACCCAATAGGCCACGGTCAACTGTGGTCGCAGCGTCCGATCGGTGTGCTCCCGGCTGGCAAAGCCGGCCTCCACATTGGAATCGCTGTCTCCTGCCTTGGCAAGTAGGATGAGGCCGAAGTTTTGGCTTGGCTGGCTAACCCAGATGCGCACCAGGTCTGTGACATCGAATGTGTACCATCGATCTGCCGCTTCAATTTGCTGAATATCAGTGCTCCACGGCGTGTAATCGCCTCCGGGGTCGCGGGCACCTTCCATCGCCCAGGGTACGCCGTGGGCCGCTTGCAACCAGGTGGCCGTATACTCATCCCAGTCGTGCAGCAAGCCGTGAACTTGGCCTCGCAGGTCGTGTTTGGGCGCGGCCACCAGATATAGTTTCAGTTTGGCCTCGACGATGGTGGCCTCGGTGGGTAGGAGCGCCAGGTTGAAGCGCAACAAGGGCGCCATATCGGTGCCTTCCGGGCTCCGGACGTAGCGCAATCGTAGGCGGTCCGAGTCTCCGAAGTTGCGCCCGGTCTCCCAGACGCTGATCATGGTGTCTGCCGTACCCGTGTAGCCGTCCAGGTCTTGCTGGAAGGTGAGAGTAACCGGCTCCGCCGTCGCGAGCGGGTAGCTACGGTACGCCAGCGGCAAGTAACTGAAGTCCACCGGGCGGGTCGGCGTGACGGATGGCGTTGGGCCAGGCGTGAAGGTGGCCGTTGCCGTAGGTGTAGCCGACGGAGTGGGCGTTGGCGTTATCGTGGCCTGTGTCGCATAGGGGCACTCTAGACGCAGCGTAAACGTTCCCGAGGCGCCCTGGTAGCCGTCTACCGCCAGGAAGAAGATTCCGGGCTGGACGTTGAAAGAGATGTAGTTGTCCCCGGCCACCAAGCAGGTTTCCGGGTAGGCGGAAGGGAGCAGGAAGAGATCCAGGTCTGCGGTGGCGTTCAGCAGTACAGCGGTCAGGAGTTGGCCGCGCCCCAACTCGATGCGATATACAAGCTCCGGACCGCTCTCATTCCACTCCGGCCGGCAGGCATAACGTCTGACGTCGTTGTGCCCGGCTGCGGTGTCAGCCAGAACCACGCCACCACAACTGGCAAACGGGGCATGATCGATGTCCAGCGTAGGAATGGGAGTAGCGGTGGGAGTCGGTGTGGGTACGAAACGGGCCCCGAAATTCAGTTGTAATACGGCCCCCGCGGTCACGAAAACGTTGTAGGATGCGTCGGTGGTGAGTTGATAGCCGGTCGGTGGGGTGGCCACAAGCGTGTAGACGCCCTGCCCGAGGCTCGCGAAACGATATTCGCCGTCCGGGCCTGTGGTGGCCGTGAATAGGACTTGCCCACCCTGGCTCAGGGTGAGTTGCATGCCTGCCAGCAACGTTTCCCCAGGATCATGAAAGCTGTTGGCGTTACTGTCCTGCCAGGCGTATCCGGCGATGGCGCCCGTGTTGGGGGCCAGGGTGGGGGTCGCTGTGAATAATTGGACAGCCAGTGATGCCTTATCTGTGGTCGCCACTGGCTCCCAGCCCAGCCAAATCACTGCTATCAGGGTAAACAGCACCGCGAGCGCCAGACGCACATACCTTCTGGCCGATGCATTGTTCATCTCTTCGAGGTTTGCCCCACGCGAATCCGCGTCGGTGATGTGGCTCGCTGGCATAGGCGTTCTTCTCCAGGATGTCCATGATGCCGGTTGCACGCACAACCGGCATTATGGACTTGCATGGTATAGGTGACCACCCGGACACCCGCGCGGTTCAGCGTGGGCGTCCGGGTGGTCAGGAGGCTATGGGGCCGACCGCAGGAGCAACGGTACGTACATAACCTTGGGCTGCGGCGTGGATGTATAGGTTGCGGTGGCCGTCGGGGTTGCCGTGGCCGTCGGGGTTGCCGTGGGCGTGTTGGTCGCGGTCGGCGTGTAGGTTGCGGTGGCCGTCGGTGTTGCCGTGGGCGCCAGTTGATGGCCGAAGTCCCATATGAACGTCTGGTTGGCGCCTACAGCGATCACGACACTGTTCGGGCTGGCTAGATAACCGGGGGGCGGTGTCTTCTCCGACAAGAGATACTGGCCGGGTGTAACCCCATCGAAACGATAGAAGCCATCGGCGCCCGAGGTGGCCGTGAGCTCCGTCGTGCCCTGCTTGAGGGCGATGACTGCGCCCGCCACCCCGACTTCGCCGGTCTCTTTCACGCTGTTGCCGTTTGCGTCATGGAAGGCATAGCCCTCCACCCTGCCAGTGCTGGGAGTGGCGGTTGGCGTGATCGTCGGTGTGTTCGTCGCCGTGGCAGTCGGTGTCGGCGTCGGCGTCGGGGTCCAGCCACTCAGCTTGGCGACATCGACCATGTGGATCCATTCGTTCCCATCGTCGGCGCCGTTGGTGGCCCGAGAGTCGATGACAAAGTCAGCCCGCCCGCTCGCCAGCCCGTTACCGAACCGGCCGTCCGTGATATGGAACACCGTGGTCTTCAACTGCTTGGTCCCGGTTTTGGTCACGGTACCCGCGGTCTTTTCGCCGGAAGAGCTGTCGTATTTCAGGGACCAGGTATCCGTGTCGATGTCAAAGTACTTGACGGTGATATCTACGGCGTAATACAGGCTGCCATCGATGTACTGCTCGTCGATGTCGAACCATATGTACGGGTTCCCCGTGGCCTGATCGGTGCGGCGGACCACCCAGGCTTCCTTGCCGGCGCCATCCCAGGGGTAGGGCACGTAGAAGTTCGTATCAAGTTGCCCGTTCAGCTTGGGCAGCTTGGCGTTATAGGGCTCCAGGTTGCAAGGGTAGTTCGGGTAGTTCGGCAGGAAGATGTCGGCGTAGCGGTTTGTCGTCGGGCAGTTGCCCAGGCCGGCCGACGTGTAACTCTGGCCATTGACGGGATTAAAGGCGTAGCGGCTGTCGGCCCCTTTGTCGTTGGTCTCCGGCACGGTCTTGCCGCCGGGGATGCTGTCATCCTGATAAAGCCAGAAGTTGAAGTTGCCCAATTGCGGCCAGCTCGGCCAAGACCCAGGGTAAGTGTAGGATGGGGCGTTGCTGGCGTAACAGTAGGGGGTCGGGTTGCGGTGTTCTCGCATCACCGTCCATACGCTGGGGGTGTTGAGCGCGGTCTTGCCCCAGTAGTGCTTGGCCCATTCGAACGCGGGTTTGTTGGCGGGTCCCATCGAACCGGTCAAGATATCGGCGTCGAAACGCAGGTAATCGCCGTGCTTGTCCAACGCGTTGAAGAGCGCCCAGTAGGTGAAGACCGGCGAGCAGACGTAGTTCGCGTAGGTTTCCCAGGCAATCGGCACGAAGTTGTAGCGCTGGTTCACGATCATCGGGTCATAGCCGCCCGAGCCGTCATTGGTGATCGCACCGTCCAACTCGGGCATCAGGTTGTTGGTCGAGAGCCCTACACCCCGCGTAACCGCGTGATCGGTGAACTGCTTGCGCTCGCTGATGTACTGGAAGAACGGCGCAAATTGTAGCAAGAGGTTCTTCTTCCGCAACGTGCCCTGGGAGAACGCCGCGGCATACATGTCAGTGATCTCATTGACGGTGTTCACCCAGAGGCTCGAGGTCAGGCCAGCGTTCAATATGTATTGCTGGTAGATGCCGCCGCGACGGTAGATGTCGACCGGCTGGGTCTCACCGTGCAGGCCCGTGCCGATGGAGATGAAATCGATCTTCTGATTTGACCGCGTCGTCTCGCCCAATGCCGTGACGAACTTGCGGTAGAGATTCTTGTACGGCTCCGCCCAATACTTGGGCACGACGTGGCGCACGCGCAACTGGACGTTGTCCACGTAGAACGTCGTGGGTGAGCTGGCATCCGTCGTGGTGCGGAACCGGAACCGCCGCCACCCTTTGACCCAGGTACTGAGGTCGATGGGGCCGGTATCCACCCAGGTGCTCACGACGCCGCTGGTGTTGGTGATGTCGGCGAGCTGCTGGAGCACATTACCGGCGCCGTCCACTAACTCCAGGTAGAGGTGATCCGCGTTGGACGTGACATCCGTGGTCTGAACGTAAACCTGGAACTGCAACTCCGCCTTGCGACCGCCGGGCCAATCGGACCCGGTCGGCATGGCTGGAAGGCGCATGTTGGCATGGGTGATGCTGTCCGCGGCGTTGTCGGTGCCCCCCAGCCTGGCCGCCCAACTGCCGCCCGGCACCGCGTTGGTGATCTGCGCGTTCCCAGCCAGCGTCCATTGGGTCGTGTGTGATTTATACTCATCCTCGAAGTTGCCGTTTTCGCCGCCCGCGTAGTAGTTGATGTACTCCCCGTCGGGAAACACGATCATGGCGCCGGGGGTCTCGATCACGAAGTCGGGACAGGCGCGGATGTCGCCGTTGTACTCGCCATCGTAGGGGCTGATGAAGATGCCCGTGCTCAGCCCGATGTTGTAGCGTTGGTTGACCCAGCTTTCAAGCGCCGGCCACAAGTAGTGGTCTTCGGCGTCGTTCAGATCGCTCCAACTGAAGAAGCGGATCGCACCTTTGACGGGATAGATGTTGGGATCCAGGGTGGTGTCGCCATAGTCCAGATAGTAGGCGCCCGGGTTTTGGCCGGCGGTCAGCTTGTCCGGCGCGGCGTCTGGAGAAACCGGCGCGGCTGGGGCCGGTGGCGCTGCCAGCGCCACTGCGGCCGGGACCGCTTGAGGAAAGCTGGGCGCCGGCGCTGGCGCCGCCCCCACGCCGGATACGACGGCCAGCGTGATGATCAACGCGACGCTAGCCCACAATGGTGTCTGTTTGTTCATGGTTTTCTTATCTCCTCGATATGGGTGGTGTGGGATCTTACCCGGCGAACGGTGCACGTCGCCTCGAACGCCTGGATCACGCGCTCGGATGCCATACACGATCGGGGTTCCCAGCAACCTGGTTACCGGCCGGTAGCCAGGAATTGCAGGTATTCCTTGACATCTTTCTTGATGGCGATCTCGGTGCCGCAGCCGCTATTGCAGACCGGGCAGATCTTGTTCCGCATCTTCCCCGAGCGGTAACTGAGGTTCTCGGGAGCATAGTAGATCTCGCTGACCGAGCGCCCGTCTTGGAGGACATTGCCAATCTTGGGTGTGGAGAGACAGTAGTAGACGTCGCCGTAGCAGTCCAGCGCTAACCCCTCCAGATTGTAGGGGCAGGGGGTCACGCGCGGCGCGCCGTCCCGATACATCCGCACCATGTCATTCCAGTAGAAGGCGGCCAGGTTGCCCAAGGAACGCTCGCTCGCCAACTGTTCCATGAACGCGATCAGGTCAGCCTTATCTTCAGGCCGGAAGTCAACGTCATCTTGGCGGTCAACGTTGCCGACATAGCTTTCATGGAATGCGACGATCTGAAAGCCGACGTCGAGATTGCGAGCCCGGCCCCATTCTCGGAATTCCAGGGCGTGCCGGAGGTTTTGGTGCATCACGACATAACCGACACCGAGCCAGAAATCGTGCTGCTTTTGGAGCGTCTGCAACCCAGTCAAGGTTTCCATCACGTTGTCGAAGCCGCCCGGGATGCCCCGGACCTGGTCGTGGAGGGCGCCGACCCCGTCCACCGAGACCGACATGCTCAATTTGATGCCTTTGGGTTCGAGCAGTCTCAAGATCGCTTCGGTCTGCGTCAGGATGCGTTTGGGCAAGAAGCCGTTGCTCACCATAGAGAGGGTGTGCACTGTGGGAAGACGGTCTACCAGGTAGTCGACAAGTGCCACCAGGTCGGCGCGCAATGATGCTTCTCCGCCGGCGACGGTGAGATCTTCGATACTGTCGAAGATGGGGTCCGGGTCGATGATCGCGGCGAACCCATCCACGCTCATCTCATGTTTGTGGGGTATCTGCCAGATGTTGCACATGGCACAACGCGCGTTACAGCGGTAGTTCGAGATCAGTTGCAGTAGCTTGGGTGGCAGTACGCCAAAGTGAGATCGAATATTGTAATCAAATGCGCCGTTGATCAACCTGCCCCAGTCAGCAGAGGCGAGTTTGTGCAACGTCGATTTTCCGTTACTGTTCAATTTGTCTCCCCTGAGCGCGTCTCAGCGCGTCTCGACCACCGTACGGTATACCACAAGCCATAGGCTAGTTTAGCGGACCAAGGTGAACGAGAGATGAACAGGGCCTGTTGGCAATGTGACCATTTTGCAAGAGTCGGACTGGCCGTTTTCCCACGCAAAAGGGAGGGCTCACGCCCTCCCCGCGGGAACACGGCACACATTGTATCATAGAACCCGCATCGTTCCAAACGATTTGGCCCCTTGAACACTCGAAACCTGGCCCGTGAAGCGACGGAATCGGACAGCAAAGACGTCACGACCACAAAGAAAACCAGGAAGATCCAATCAGGCGTCCGGCCAATGTCATTAAGATAAGGGAACTAGCCCAGACCTGACAGGTTTTCGAGGTCACTTTTCAGCATACATCCACCTCTGATGAGACCGAATCCGACTTGAAACGCTACTTCGGGAAACCTGTCAGGTCTTAACTTAATGACATTGGGCGTCCGGCTCATTGCCGAGCAGCGGTGTATGAGTAGATCTCCTGCCAGATGTCGGTCTCCTCGGGTTTGAGATCAGGTCTCAGTTTGTCGAACAATGCGCGGGCGAAGTCATTTTCTTGGCCCGCCAGGGCGGCAGCGTTTCGGGGCGGCGCAGCCACGGTTGAGGAGATGAAGATCCGTTTGGGCTTGTAGACGGTGAGAGCTCGCTGGAATCGGTGCTCCAGATCCCTGCCCGCGTCCACCGTCGAGAGGACCCTGGCATGCGCGTAGAAGGCGATGTAGCCGTCTGAGATGTAGCCGGCGCCGGAGACGACCAGGTCGCCGGGCCGGGCGTTGTCGATGAACCACGAGTTGACCTGGTACCAATAGTCGTGTGCCCGGTCCAGTTGCGGTAGAACGCTGCCCCACAGGTTGACGGCCAACAGGCAAGCCAACGCAAGACCCAGATAGACGGGCATCCGCCTTTCGCGCACGACCGGGACCGTCAGGACAGCAATCGACAGCGTCAAGGCCGGCGCCAGTGCAATCCATACTTCGATGCTCTCGGGCAGGTACCAGACGTTGAACAGGGCATACAGCGTCAGGTATGCCGCGAGCAACACCAGCAAAAAATGCCGGCTTGTGGCGTGATCCCGGTCGAAGCGGATCATCCGCGGTGTGCCGCGGCGGATCAGATGCACGATGATGAGCCCGGCCGCGACGAAGAAGACGAGGGAAAGCGCCGTGAGCGTAACCGTCTTGACCGGCGGGAAATCCTTGACCAGGAACACTTCTTCGGCCAGTTGGTAGTTGGGG
This sequence comes from Candidatus Anoxymicrobium japonicum, assembly GCA_002843005.1. Lineage (NCBI taxonomy): Bacteria > Bacillati > Actinomycetota > Candidatus Geothermincolia > Candidatus Geothermincolales > Candidatus Anoxymicrobiaceae > Candidatus Anoxymicrobium > Candidatus Anoxymicrobium japonicum. Next base: position 16,133 of record PHEX01000023.1, read on the forward strand.
ACCAGCCTTTGGATGAGGGCCGTTACGCCGGGCAGCGCAAAGAAAGAGTGTCCGCCGACGAACGCCCGGGTAAAGCCGATGATCGCTTTGAACGAACCCAGGCTGAGCCCATAACCGTAGCCCCCTGCCTGGCTGCCTGAAGAGAGCCAGGCCCCTATTTCACCGAGGGACGTGCGGTGGTAGACCCCGGACGCCACCGCCAGGTAAGTCCCCAGCGTGAGTCCGCCACCGACGATGCCATACAGTGCGAAGCGGCTCAGGAAGCGGCCCCAGGTGATCTGACGCCGGCCGACGAAGAAGATCAGCGCGTAGCCGATGAACACTACGCCGACGAGCAACAGGTGTTGTTGGTGGAGCAAGATCGCCAACGCGTTGAACACGCCCAGCAGCACGTGGCGCCGCGGTGGGGCGAAGTCTTGCTGGATCAGCAACAGCCGATGGACGCTGAGCAGGATGAAGATGATCGGCAGAATGTAGGTTTCACACTCGACGCTGTACCACCAAAAGCCGTATGAGAAGGCGGTCGCTAGCATGGCAAAATATCGCAACCCGCGCGGCAAACCGGCGCGTACGCCAAGGCTGTAGATCAACAGCAGGACAATCAGGCCGCCGCTGATGTTCAGTACCTTGACCGGGAGTTCCGCGGTATCCCCGTAGCCGAGCAGTTGCCACCCGCGATAGAAAAGGTGGTTGACGGCGTTGTAAATCAGGTGGTTGGGGTGGAACTGCTCTTCCAGCGTGCCATAGGTGATCGCGCGCAGGTACCACAGGCTGTCCTCTGCCTCTGTGTGGTTGATGGAGAGCGTAGACGCATACAGCCCCGCTACCAGCAGCAGGGGCAGCAGCACGACGTATCCTTCTCGGCGCCATAAGGATGCGGATGGCGCGTCGCTGACTGACTGTCTCATGCCATCTTTCTCACGCGAACCTTCCCGAGTATATCATCTCAACAATCCAGGGAAGGGGCGATGCCTTGCGGGCGCCCGCTTGGGCAGAGAGACGGTATCTGCTCAATAATCCGGGGGAGGGGGCTAGCGCTAGCCGCCTCTGTGCCCGCCCAGGGCGACCACGGAGGGATCGCCCCTACATATTGAGAAGATGCGGCAGACGCAAGGCATCACCCCTACCTTCTGTCAATGGCCGTTGACCGGCAAGATTTGGTGATTGAGGCCGGAGGTCACCAGTTTGTCGGCGAGATAGACCGCACGCATGCCTTCTTCGCCAGTGACCAGTGACTCCCGCCCGTCGGTGACGGCCGAGACGAAGTCCGTGAGTTCTTCGACCAGCGGTTCGCGGCGGCGCAATTCGTACTTTGTGATCCGACCTTCACTGACCCCCATCAGCGCGACCATGCCTTCCCAGCCGTTGGCGTAGTTGTTTTCGTAGAAATACAGTTCCTGGGTCAGGTAGTTGACGTGGAACATGCCACGCTCACCCAGGATGGAGAGTTCACGGATTTTGGTGGGCGTCAGCCAATTGATGTCCAGGACGCCGACCGCACCGTTTTCGAACTTCAGCAACCCCGACAGCAGATCCTCATGGCTGGCGTTGATCTCCTGCTCCGTTTCCGCATAGAGGTTTCTGATGGGTGAGCCGATCAGGTATTCCATGATATCCAGCTCATGCGTGGCCAGATCGAACACGACGCCGACGTCCATGATCCGGCTGGGGAACGGGCCGACGCGCCGCGATCGGATTTGGAAGACCCGCCCCAATTGGTTGTTTTCCAGGCGTCGTCTGAGCTCCAGGATGGCGGGATTGAAACGCTCGATGTGCCCCACGCCCAGGCGCACGCCGGCTTGCCGGGCCGCGTCGATGATGGCCTGGCACTCGTCCAGGGTTATCGCCAGCGGTTTTTCGATGAAGATGTGCACGCCATGCGCGATCACATCCAGCGCGACCGCGGCGTGTAAGCGTGTGGGCACGGAGACCGAGACGATATCCAACTTCTCCTTGGCGAGCATCTCGTGATAGTCGGTATAAGCATTTGCCTTATATGTGCGAGCGATTTGCTGCACGGTTTCCGTGTCGACGTCGGCCAATGCGACCAGATTGACCTCCGGCATTTGTGCGAAAACACGGGCATGATTTCGCCCCATGGCGCCAACGCCAATAACACCCACATGCATCATTCTTCTCTACTCCTCACGACCTCTCACCCCCACTCGATTGAGTGAAGAGCGAGTGCATTTTAGATTCGGTCCGGCGACATCGACGTGTCGGCCGGACCAGCCGCTGCCGGCCTACGCTCGAGGGGCGTTCCGCCGGTCTTTCGTCAGGGATCGCGGCGCCAGGATGCCAAGGCGCGCTGTCACCGGAATAAAGCGAGCAATGCCGCCAGCTTTGCCGCCTGAATATTATAGCTTACAGCTTCGCGATGCAAATTCCAGGGGCCGGTTCGGACGGGCCTGGCCAGACCGCCTTGCACGACGAACGCGTGGGACACTCCGTGCGATTGCAAAACCAGGGTGGTCGCGGCGGTAGCATCCTCTGCGCGGCCATACGGGTAGCAGAAAATGCGCCGCGTTGGCGGGAGTTGCTGGTCCAAAATCCTATACGCCTGCGCGACATCGGCCTCGAACTGCGCGATGCCGTCGGCCGCGACGGTCGAGTGGTACAGGGTATGATTGCCCACGTACATGCCCGCCGCAGTCAGCGCGCGCAGTTCCTCCCAGGTCGCCAGTCGGTAGTCGCAGCGCACGTCGGCCGCGACGCCGAGGCCGTGTCGAACAGCGCTTAGAAACCGGGCGCGTGCGCGGCTTGGCTGTCGCAGCAGCGGCAGCAGCGCGGCGTAGGCTTGGCCGCGCGATGCCTGGTCCGATATCTCGATCAAGAGCGGCGGGCACGTCGGCTCTCCTGGGCCCGCGTCCAGAATGATCGCGTGGCGGCCGGCCGGCGCGTGTTGGCAGAGGGTTGCCAGGTCGAGCGAGGGTACGGAATCACCGCGCTCGATGAGGCCGGGGCACACGAAAAAGCCCGCCTTCAGCCCTCGCTTCACGAACTCCGGCGCGGCCAGGCTCACCTGGTCGACTGTGCCGTCGTCGAACGTCAGCATCGTCGCTTTGGGCGGCAAGGTGCCCGCGGCCAAGCGCGCCAGGAAGTCCAGCGGTTCCAGCGGGCAGAGTTCCGCCCTGACGAAATCGAGGACCTCTCCCAGTTCCGCGACCGACAGGAACAGATAGTCTTCGGCGCCTGGCAGGACCGGTCGCCCCACGTGGTGAAACATGAGTACCAATCCCTGATCGCCGCCGATCTTCCGGGGGATCAGTTTCGCAGCCAGGGGCCAAAGCAGCCACCCCAAAGATGTTCGTGCCAGGAGACGCGCATTTGGTAACATGTCAGATGATACACTACTCTAAAGATCGCTCTTCTGTCAAGCCTGATGTGTAGACACTGTGACCGTCCCCTGGCTCGGTCGGAGACCGGCCAGAGCATCCGGCCCGGTTCTAGGAAAACGCGCCCCGGTAACCCTGGATCAGCTCGCGATCGGTCAGTATCCGCGTGCTCTTGCGACCGAGAAAATAACACCCTGCGGCCGCGTCCAGTGCGCCGGGCTTGTCGATCAGATAGCCGTCGAAGAACTTGAGATAGAAGGCCGTCAATCCGGCGAAGGCCTGCAGCGCCTTGCGCGCGAGCTTCGACTTGACGAAACTCCACAGGAAGTACTGGTACGCCCACGCCAAAGCCATGCCGGGCCCGCCGATGGCCCCACTGTCGATCTCCTCGAAGTTTCGGAACAGCCGTCGGTGCCCCAAATGCGTGAAGCGGGTGAAATCATAACGGCCGCCATGCACTTGCTGCATGAACGGCGTCTCGGCGTAAACGAGCCCTTGCCCACCGAGCACCCGATAGAACTCCGCCGCACAACGATAGGGATCGACCACGTATTCCAGGACGGCCTGCGCGATAACACAATCGAACGCGCCGTCGTCGAAAGGCAGGTCGTGCGCGTCGCAAATCAGCGCTGTCTGGGGGGCGAATGACACGTCTGTGTTGACGATCTCGATGGCCGACTGGGCCGCCAGGGATTCGATCCCTTCGCCGGTCATCCCGCAGCCGACCACCAACACCCTGGGCGCATCGACTTGTTTGAGCAGTAGCTCGGCGAGGCGCGCGTAGTTCTGCCGGCCCCTCACGTTCCGGCTGATGCCAGGGATCAGGTGCTCGACCGTTTTCTTGAGACGGCTTTCGTGCAGATCGAAAAAGGTGTCCCGTTGCTGGACGAAATCGTCGATCGCGAACAGGCTGTTGCGCTCGTTGATCAAGACTGGCACGCCGTTGACGATGGGAAACTCGATCGCGCAACGCTCCCCGGTGCATCGTAGCCTATCTTCGGTGAGCATCAGTTTGTTCTGGCAGGCGGGGCAACGTAACGCAGCCCGCACCGGTTCCGATAGTCTGAGTGGCGTTTGCGCCAGGTTATCAGTCATCATGTGCGGGCCTCGTGTGCTTGGGCTGTTCGTCGGAAAATGGGATCACCGTCGCTTCACGCCTCTGGCGGATTGGCGTACTGGGCGCCGCAGCACTCGCAAATCAGGCCCGCGGTGGGGGCATCCCCCTCGGCCCTGAGCCGCCGTCCGCAAACGCACGCGTAGCCGATCAGGTGGGCCGGGTTGCCCACGACAAGCCCGTGGGGCGGCACGTCCCGGTTGACGACAGAGCCGGCCCCCACCATCGCAAACCGGCCGACCGTCACGCCGGGCAGGATCACAGTGCGTGCGCCGATCGATGCGCCGTAGCACAGCCGCACCGGGCTGACCTCCCAGTCGTCGTCCCCCTTCAGGGTGCCGTCGGGATTGATCGCCCGGGGGTAGAGGTCGTTCGTGATCACAACGTGCGGGCCCACGAAGACGCCGTCCTCCAGCACGGCGCCGTGGTAGACCGAGCAGTTGTTTTGGATCTTGACCCGATCCCCGATGGGCACGTCGAAATCGATGTAGACGTTCTTGCCGATGATGCACTGTTCGCCCAGGCGCACGCCTTCCCGGACCTGTGCCTGGTGCCAGATGGAGGTGCCCTCGCCGATCTCGGCCTCTGGCGAGACTTCGGCGGTCGGATGAATGCGGATCATACGTGTCGCTCCTGTGCACTATTTTTTACCGGCCCATTGACCAGACGGTCGATCAAGGCCCTGTAGACTTGCTTCTCGTGGCTCCAGTTGTGGGCTTCGAGGAAGCGCCGGGATCGGGCAACGAGAGCCCGGCCTTTTTCCCGATTTCGGTGGAGCGCCAGAACCTGCCGGGCCAGATCCTCGGCGTTGCCCGATTCAAAAAAGGCCACCATGTCCGCGTCGAAGTATTCACCAATGGTGCTCGTGCGGGCCACGACCGCCGGGATCCCCAGGTAGGCGTATTCTATCAGCTTCGTTGGCAGGATGGTGTCGGTGAAGACGTCCCGGCGCACCGGCACGACGCCGATGTCGGCCGTGCGGATCAGGCCGGGGATCGCTTCGATCGGGACGTGGCCGTG
>PHEX01000024.1 GCA_002843005.1 Candidatus Anoxymicrobium japonicum
ACGGGGTCTCCTCCCAAGTCAAGACGAATTTGACATCCCCGCGAGCGGGGATCAAGGAGAGGTGTGTCTTGACTTGGGCTTCTTACAGGTGACCCCTGGTTGCGGTAGACGCAGCGGTAGACGGTGCCTGACCCCTGGTTGCGGTAGACGCAGCGGTAGACGGTGCCTGACCCCTGGTTGCGGTAGACGTAGCGGTAGACGGTGCCTGACCCCAAAGTTAAGCGAGGGCGGAAAAATTGCTCAATCTCACTCCGTCCGGATTTTCTACTTGATATAATCACATTGCCACTTAACAGAAAGGAACCGTGAAATGAGCAGCAATTACATGGGGTACACGGGAACTTTTCTGGATGTCAACCTCTCTACCGGCCAGGTATCCGAGTACGAAGTTTCAGACGATCTCCGTGAGAAATACCTTGGCGGCAAGGGGCTCGCTGCTCGCATCCTGTACGACACATGTGAGAAAGGCGTGGATCCACTCGGGCCTGACAACGTTCTCATCGTCAACACGGGGCCGCTAGTGGGCTCCGGTGCGCCGTGCACCAGCAGGTTCAATGTCACGACCAAGTCGCCGCTGACCGGCGGCGGGCTCTCCAGCAACTGCGGCGGGAATTTCGGGATGTTTCTTAAAAAAGCCGGGCTGGACGGGATAATCATCCGGGGCAAGGCTGAGAAGCCAACCTGGATACACGTGGAGAACGGTGAGGTTGAGCTCCGTGACGCGTCTGGCCTCTGGGGGTTGGACACAGAGGAGACACAGGAGAAACTCCCCGGGGACACAGGAAAAATAGTTATTGGGCCCGCCGGCGAGAACGGCGTCCCGTACGCCTGCATCATCTCCCAGGAACGCGCGGCGGGGCGCGGCGGGGCGGGCGCTGTGATGGGATCCAAGAACGTCAAGGCCGTGACGGCGAAAGGCAGGGCCAGGGCGACTGTCGCGGCGCCCGAGAAGTTCAAAGATGACGTCAAGAAGTGGATAGAAATACTGCGGGGCCATCCGGCCACAGGCGAGATGATGCCTTCCTACGGCACAGCGGTGTTCGTCAATCGGTGCAACGCGACCAACACGATGCCGACGCACAACTTCCAGCGTGGCACATTCGACAAGGCCGACGCCGTAAGTGGAGAGACGCTTGCCGAGACCTTACTTACAAAAAATTTCGGGTGCTCCTCTTGCGTGATCAAGTGTGGCAGGCGGGTCAACGTCGGCGGCAAGGACGTCAAGGGCCCGGAGTACGAGACGATCGGCTTGCTGGGGCCCAACATAGAAAACGCCGACCTCGCCAGGATCTGCGAGTGGAATTATAAAGCCGACCTGATGGGGATTGACACGATAACGCTGGGCAACGTACTCGGCTTTGCGATGGAGCTTACCGAGAAAGGCCTCTTCGACTCCACCCTCGAGTTTGGCAAGACAGAGGGCATCGCCGAATTGATCGAGGACATCGCCTACCGCAGGGGTGTGGGCGCCCAACTCGCCGAGGGCGTGCGGCGCATGTCGGAAAAGTACGGCGGCAAGGAGTTCGCGATGCACGTGAAGGGAATGGAGCTCGCGGCTTACGAGCCGCGCGGCGCGGTCGGTCACGGGCTCGGTTACGCGATCGCGAACCGCGGCGGCTGCCACATCGCCGGTGGGTACATGGTCTACTTCGAGGCCAACGGGCCGCTTACCATGGATCCGCTGACTACCCACGCCAAGCCGCAACTCACCGCACTGTTGCAGATACTGCTGGACGCGCTGTCCGACGCCGGGAGCTGTCAGTTCACGGGGTTCACGGCTGTGCCAAGGAAGGTGCTCGGATTGAAACCTTCGGGGCTGCTCTATCGAATAGCGGCTAAGGCGCTCGAGGGATCCGGACCCGTCATTTCGTTGCTGCTCAAGTATCCGAAGGCGCTGGCGTTCGTTCCGCCGATGGATCTGCTGCAGCACCCGAAGGCGATAACCGACCTCACCGGCATGAAAATGACGTTTGCGAAATACATAGAGATAGGTCAGCGGACATACCTGATCGAGCGGCTGTTCAACATCAGGGAAGGCATCACGGGCGTCGAGGATACCCTCCCGCGCCGCTCTACCGACGAGCTGCAGACATCGGATCCGCGATCACGCGTGCCGCTTGCAAAAATGTTGCCCGTTTACTACAGGATCAGGGGGCTTGACCACGCTGGCGCGCCGACCGCGAAAACGCTCGCGAAACTGGGAGTTCGTGGTTAGTCACATGCCTACCATTCAATTCTTCGCGGCACTGAGACAGATTGCGGGGGCTCGCGAAATAGAGATGGAAGCGGGCACGGTTAAAGAGGCTCTCGAGCGCCTCTCGACTGATTACGGGGGCAGACTGGACAGGTATCTACGGATCAGCACTGTGCTTATCAACGGGAAAAACGTGGCGCAAAGGAAGGGCAGGAGAACGAAGCTCGAGCCCGATGACGTTGTGTCAATTTTCCCGCCGCTCGGCGGCGGTTGATTCATGCAAAAAGGTGTCTGACCCCTTTTTGCGCTCAGACGGACAGGAGTGATGGTTTTGCCGGAGCTTTACGAGGAACTGGGCCTCACGGAAGACGAGTACGAGAAGATCAAGAATATCCTGGGCCGCGAGCCCAACAAAGTCGAGCTGGGGATGTTCTCGGTGATGTGGTCGGAGCACTGCAGTTACAAGAGTTCCAAGGAGCAGTTGCGCAAGCTCCCGACAGAGGGGCCGAGAATACTTCTGGGCCCCGGTGAGAACGCGGGCGTGGTGGATATCGGCAAAGGCTACGCGGTTTGTTTCAAGCTGGAGTCCCACAACCACCCCAGCGCGGTGGAGCCTTTCCAGGGGGCGGCTACGGGTGTGGGCGGCATAGTGCGCGACATTTTCACTATGGGCGCCCGGCCGATCGCGAGCCTCGACTCGCTCCGGTTCGGCTCGCTTGACAATCCAAGGACACGCTACCTGCTGGATGGCGTGGTCGCCGGCATCGCGTCGTACGGCAACTGCCTGGGCATTCCGACCGTGGGAGGAGACCTCTACTTTGAGGAAGCGTATGAAGAGAACCCCCTGATCAACGTTATGTGTCTGGGGATCATGCCCGCCAAACGCCTGATCCTGGGGCGCGCGTCAACACCTGGCAGTTGGTGCGTGTTGATAGGCTCGAGCACAGGGCGCGACGGCATCGGCGGGGTGAGCGTGCTCGCGTCCCAGGAGTTTGACGAGACAAGCGCCGAGAAGCGCCCAAGTGTCCAGGTTGGAGACCCGTTCACTGAAAAACTCGAAATCGAAGCGTGCCTCGAGATGCTGGACCGGAACCTGCTGCTGGGCCTGCAAGACCTGGGGGGCGCCGGCCTCACCTGCGCGGTGTGCGAGACCGCCGATCGCGGCGGCTGCGGGATGGATGTTGACGTCTCCAAAGTTCCCTTGAGAGAGCGGGACATGGAACCGATACAGATCATGATGTCGGAGTCACAGGAGAGGATGTTCGCCATCTGCTCTGAGGAGAACTTGCGGGAGGTGCTCGACATCTGCGACAAGTGGGGGCTGGACGCGACCGCCCTCGCGCGCGTTACGGAGGGCGACGACCTGCGGCTCCTTTGGGAAGATGATGTTATAGCAAGCGTGCCGGCAAGCGCACTCGCACAGGGGATCGAGTACCACAGATCCGCCGAGCGTCCCGCTTACCTGGACATGGTCAACGTTTTTGACACCGCGACTTTGCCCGCGCCGGACGATCTGTGTGAGACGCTCGAGAAGCTGCTATCTTCCGCGAACATCTGCTCGAGGCGATGGGTTTTTGAGCAGTACGACCACATGGTCGGGGACAACACGGTCGTGCTTCCCGGCGGGGACGCGTGTGTCCTGCGGGTAAAGGAAACTGGCGCCGGCATCGCGCTCTCCTGCGACTCCAATGGACGTTACGCGTACCTCGACCCGCGAGTCGGAACCCAGATCGCGCTCGCCGAGAGCGCGCGCAACGTGGCATGCGCGGGCGCGACGCCGATCGCCATCACAAACTGTCTCAATTTCGGGAACCCTGAGAAGCCGGGTATCTTCTGGCAGTTCGTCCAGTCGGTCGAGGCCCTGGCGGACGGTTGCAGGCAGCTCGACACGCCGGTGGTCGGCGGCAACGTGAGCTTCTACAACGAGTCTTTCGGCGAGGCTATCTATCCCACGCCGGTCATAGGGATGCTCGGGCTCCTCGATGATGTCAACAACAGGGTCACATCAAAGTTCAAGTCCGAGGGGGACAGGATACTGCTGCTTGGTGAGACGCGAGAAGATCTGGGTGGCAGCGAGTATTTGAAGGTTTTGCACAAGAGGGTCGAGGGCAAGCCGCCCGCCATCGATTGGGACGCGGAGAAGGCGCTAATCGAGTGCCTCACGCGGGCCGCGGCAAGCCACCTCCTTGCTTCCGCGCACGACCTCTCGGAGGGAGGGCTTGGAGTCGCGCTCGCCGAGTCGTGCATCTGGGGCGGCGTCGGCGCGAAGATAGAGTTGCCGGAGGGGAACGCGCCGCACATGGCCCTCTTCAGCGAGACACAGGCGAGGGCTCTGGTCAGCGTCTCTTCTGAGAACCTGGTGGAGTTTATTGAGACGGCGGATGGGTTGGGCGTTCCCGTCCGCGTGCTGGGCGCTGTCGGAGGCGACGCGCTGAATGTCGATGGAATCCTTGATTTCGCGCTCGATGAGATGAAAGTAATTTACGATACCGCGCTCGAGAGGATGGTCGCGGGGGCTCACCATTAAGAAATGATATTGACTATATCGCTTTAGAGGAGTGCTCGGGAGATGACAGCACTGTGAAAGAAACGTTCGAGGATGGACGCATGGATAGCGATTCCCCTGAGGAGGAATGCGGCGTATTCGGCGTCTGGGCGCCTGGCGAGGAGGTCGCCAGGGTCACCTATTTCGGGCTGTACGCGTTGCAGCACCGGGGTCAGGAAAGCGCCGGCATCGCCGTTACCAGTGGCGATGGCATCCTCGTCGTCAAGGACATGGGCCTGGTTTCCCAGGTCTTCAACGAGAACAGTTTTGTCAGCCTGACAGGGAACTCGGCTATCGGACACGTGCGCTACTCCACGACCGGCTCCTCCTACTGGGAGAACGCGCAGCCGATGTACGACATCACGGATCGTGGCCCGCACGCGATCGCCCATAACGGGAATCTGCTCAATACGGAGTCGCTACGCGAGTGGCTGTGTACACGGGGCGCTACCTTCACCTCGACGACTGACACTGAGATCATGAGCAGCCTGCTGGGTTATTCGAGCGCCGCGACCACGATCGAAGCGATTGCCGGGACGTTCCCTATGCTCCAGGGAGCTTATTCCGCTGTCATACTGACAGAGGAAGGCCTTTTCGGCGTTCGCGACCCGTACGGGATACGTCCGTTGTGCCTGGGGGCAAGAAATGGCGCGACGTTTATCGCGAGCGAGACCGCCGCGCTCGATGTTGTTGGCGCGAAGTTCATCCGCGAGATTGAGCCCGGTGAGATTGTGCAGGTGAACGAAAACGGTGTCACATCCAGACGCTTTGCTGACGCGGCACGGCCGTCGTTGTGCATATTCGAGTTCATTTACTTCGCGCGGCCCGACTCGCTCCTGTACGACCGCGTGCTTTATGACGCTCGCAAAGAGATGGGAATGCACCTGGCTGAGGAGGCGCCCATCGAGGCCGATATCGTGATCCCGGTTCCCGACTCGGGAGTGCCGGCGGCTATCGGGTTCGCCGAGAAGTCTGGCGTCCCGTTTGGGGAAGGGCTCATAAAAAATCGCTACATCGGGCGCACTTTTATCCAGCCCACGCAGGCGATCAGGCAGCTCGGCGTCAGGCTCAAGCTGAACCCGCTGACACAGGTCATCGCTGGCAAGCGCCTGGTTGTGGTGGATGACTCAATCGTGCGCGGCACGACGAGCCAGAAAATAGTTGAAATGCTCAAGGAGGCCGGCGCCGCCGAAATCCACATAAGGGTGAGTTCTCCGCCTATCAGTTATCCTTGCTTTTACGGTATTGACACTGCGGTGCGCAACGAACTCATCGCGTCGAAATTCAACGTCAGGAAGATCAGGGAGTTCCTGGGCGTCGACTCCTTGCACTACTTGAGCATGAAGAATCTCCTCAAGGCCTGCGGGAACGCCAGGGACAAGTTCTGCACCGCTTGCTTCGACGGGGTTTATCCGATGAAAGCGCCTGAGGATTTCAAGTCGTCCAAGTTCCGGCTGAAGGAGAAGACGTCAGCTCAAAAGGAGGTCGGGCGCAGTGCCGGCGGATATTGATCGACAGAAAAATTACAGGTGGGCCGGGGTGAACATCGAAGCCGCCGACAGAGCCGTCGAACTTATCAAAGGCCGCGTCGCTTCGACAATGCGCCCCGAGGTGATGACTTCTCTGGGCGGTTTCAATTCGCTTTTTGAGCTGGATCTGTCTCGTTACAGGAGTCCGGTGCTCGCGTCCGGCACGGATGGCGTCGGCACAAAGCTCAAGCTCGCGCAGATGCTCGACAAGCATGATACCGTCGGTGTTGATCTCGTCGCCATGTGCGTGGACGACGTAGTCACGTGCGGCGCTGAGCCGCTTTTCTTCCAGGACTACATCGCCACGGGTAAGGTCATCCCTGACAGGATCGCGGAGATCGTGGGCGGCGTGGCGGACGGTTGCGAGAAGGCGGGGTGTTCGCTCATCGGTGGAGAGACCGCCGAGCATCCGGGAGTGATGGATCCGGACGACTACGACCTCGCGGGTTTCTGCGTGGGCGTGGTCGAGAAAGACAGAATAATTGACGGCTCTACGGTGATGCCCGAGGACAAGATCATAGGCATCGCTTCCTCGGGGCTGCACTCGAACGGGTATTCTCTTGCCCGGAAGCTTCTCTTCGATTCGGGGGAGTTCAACCTCGATGACCACACCAGGGAGCTAGCGAATCCACTCGGACTGGAACTGTTGACGCCGTCTATCATTTATGCGCCAGTGGTTCTCGAGGTGGCCGCGGAGTGCGACGTCAAGGCCGTGGCGCACGTCACAGGCGGCGGCATCACGGACAACCTGCCGCGCGCGTTGCCCGATAACGTTCACGCGGAGATACTTTACGGTTCCTGGCCGGTAAAAAATATCTTCACGTTTCTTCAAAAGGTTGGAAATATCGACCTGTTTGAGATGCTGAGGACCTTCAACATGGGTATTGGCATGATACTGGTACTGCCGTCGTCGCAGGTTCGCAAGGCGCTCCGGATACTGGACAAGAGCCTGTATCACGCGTTTGAGATAGGAGAGGTAGTCACGGGCGCGGGTCCCGTCCGCTTTAATTAATGGGGTCTGGCAACGTCTACCGCTTTAGCGGTAGACGGTGCCTGACCCCTGGTTGCGGTAGGTGCCTCTTAAGGGAGTTAAGCATGATGAGGATCGGAGTTCTGGCTTCAGGCTCGGGGACCAATCTCGAGGCTATCGCGCAAGCGATTGATGACGGTGACGTTCCCGCTGAGATCGCGGTGGTCGTGAGCGACAACCCATCCGCGTTTGCCCTCGAGCGGGCCCGGCGCAGGGGCATCGCGACGAAAGTCATCGAACTTACCGACTTCCCCGACAGGTCGGCGTTTGACCGGGCGATTGTCGAGATACTGCGAGAAGCGAAGGTGGATCTGGTCGTTCTGGCCGGCTACATGAAGCTGGTGGGGCATGAGATCATAGATGCGTTCCGGGACAGGATAATGAATATCCACCCGGCTCTCCTTCCGTGCTTTCCCGGTGAGCGCGGTGTGGTGGACGCGCTCGAACACGGTGTAAAGGTAACAGGGGTTACGGTTCACTTCGTTGACGAAGGCCTCGACTCCGGGCCGATCATCGCGCAGGAGGCGGTGCTGGTGGAAGAGGGCGACGACCTGGAAACGTTGCATAACCGCATACACCTCTCGGAGTACCGGATATACCCTCGCGCGATCAGGCTTTTCGCAACGGGGCGGCTGACAGTCGATGGGCGTCGGGTGAAAATACTTTCTTCTCCTTAAAGGAGAAAACGTCCGGTAAACAGTGCCACTGACAAGAGTTGCGGATTCCGCAACTCATAGTGTGGGCGGACTGATATCCGCCCGCTGAAAGGAGTTTGAATGCCCAGGATAAAGCGTGCTCTCATAAGCGTTTCCGACAAGACGGATGTGGTGTGGTTCGCGCGCGAGCTTGACGCGATGGGGGTCGAAATAATTTCAACAGGCGGCACGTACAAGCTTCTGAGAGAGAACAACATTGCCGCAACGCCGGTGGCGGAAGTGACGGGCTTCCCCGAGATGCTCGATGGGAGAGTAAAGACGCTCCACCCGAAAATCCACGGAGGGATACTTGCCGACCGCGGGAATCCTGACCACATGCGACAGGTTGAGTATCAGAAAATCCCGCTTATCGACCTCGTGGTGGTGAACCTGTACCCCTTCGCTCAGACAGTGGCAAAGCCGGGTGTGACCCGCGAAGACGCTATCGAGAATATCGACATAGGTGGCCCGACCATGGTTCGCGCCGCGGCCAAGAATCATGCGAACGCAGCGGTTGTCGTGAAGCACTCGCGTTACAGGACGATCATCGAGGAGATGAAAAAATCCGGTGGCGAACTGAGCGTCGAGACATGCCGCGACCTGGCTCGCGAGGCGTTCACCCACACAGCCGAGTACGACGCGATGATCAGTTCATATCTCACCGGGCAGGAGGGCATGGGAGGGGAGTTTCTCGACTCGCTCGTGGTGGGGTTCAAGAAGGCATCTTCCCTGCGCTACGGCGAGAACCCCCACCAGTCCGCGGCGCTCTATGCCGAACAGGGCACCGTTGGCGGCTCGCTCGCGACCGCGCCCCAGGTTCACGGGCCGGCTGTTTCCTTCAACAACATTCTCGACGGCGAGGCGGCCTGGAACTGCGTCCTCGAGTTCGATGAGCCGGCATGCGTAATCATCAAGCACAACAACCCGTGCGGGGTGGCGGTTGACGACAGGCTTTCCGTCGCGTATGAGAAAGCGCTCGATTGCGACCCGGTCTCCGCGTTCGGCTCGGTCATCGCTATCAACAGGCCGCTTGACAAGGACACCGCCGAGGCGATGAAGAGCAACTTTATCGAGCTGCTGCTCGCTCCATCGTTCGAGGAAGAAGGCCTCGCTGTCCTCAAGGAGAAGGAGAATATCCGCATCCTCGAAATGGGCGATATCGCCGATCCGCAGGCCAGCGGCAAAGACTTCCGCCGCATCCACGGTGGCTTGCTCGCGCAGGAGTACGACACGGATCCGTACGACCGCTCGAGCTGGAAGGTAGTTACCCCGAACGAGCCCACAGCTTCGCTGTGGGAGGATATTATATTTGCCTGGAAGGTGTGCAAGCACGTCAAGTCCAACGCCATCGTGCTGGCGAAGAGTAAAGCGACCGTCGGCATCGGCGCGGGCCAGATGAGCCGGGTCGACTCCGCCATGATCGCGGTTGAGAAAGCCGGCCCGCGCGCCGCCGGATGCTCGGTCGCCTCGGATGCGTTTTTCCCGTTCCCCGACGCTGTTGAGAAAGTCGCCGGGGCCGGGGCCGTGGCGGTCATACAGCCAGGCGGCTCAAAGAAAGACGCCGACGCCCTCACAGTCTGCGAGAAGCACGGCATGGCGATGGTCATGACCGGACGGAGGCACTTCAGGCACTAATATAAGTAGAGGTGTCAGGCGCCGTCTACCTTTACTGCGGAAAGGTAGACGGTGCCTGACCCCTGAGATGAGATTGGAGGTGTCATGGCGAAGAAGTTATCCTCAAAGCTGTTTAACTTGTCTCGCATAACAAGAGACGCGGAAGTTCTGGCCTCAGGCAGCCCGAAGAAAATGGCCAGGAGATACAGGAACAAAATCATAGGCAGGAACGTAGTGCGCAAACTGTGGAAGTGGTAATCGCTCATCATGGTCTGTCGATAAACGATCAATATGAACAAAGGTCTTTACTCAACCAACGAACGGGACGTTTGCGGCCTGTTAAAAACGACACCTGAGGGCCTTGCTTCCGTGGAAGCCGCGGGGCGTCTCGCGGAGTACGGTGAGAACGTCCTGCAAAAGAAGGCCGCCGTTCCCATCTGGCGAAAAGTCGCGGCTCAGTTTACACACACACTCGCCCTGCTCCTCTGGCTCGCGGGCATCCTGGCTATATTCAGCGACCAGATTTCTCTCGGCATAGCGTGCTTTCTCGTCGTACTGATAAACGCCGCTTTTTCCTTCTGGCAGGAGTACCGCGCCGAGCAGGCTGTTGAGAGTCTGGCGAAGATTTTACCGCGCAAAGCGCGCGTGCTGCGCGATGGCGAGGAGCAGGAGATCGACGCGGAGACGCTCGTCCCGGGCGATATTGTGATGCTCGAGGCGGGCAACAGTGTGAGCGCCGACGCTCGACTCCTCGAGGTGATGGAAATGCGTGTTGACAATTCGACTTTGACAGGCGAATCCGAACCGCAGATCAGGCGGTCCGAGGCCATCGACAACAGGCAGGAAAGGCTCGTGGATTTGCCGAACTTCGTCTTCGCCAGCACTAATGTTGTGACGGGCAACGGCAAGGCGGTTGTGTACGCCACCGGTATGGCAACCGAGATCGGCAAGATCGCGAGCCTCACGCAGGAAGTGAAGGAGGCGCCTAGCCCTCTCCAGATCGAGCTTGGCAACGTTTCCAGAGCCATTGCCGCGATCGCGGTTAGCGTTGGCTTTATCTTCTTTGTGCTCGGGTACTTCGTGGTTCATCTCTCGCGCACCGGTTCTTTCGTATTCGCGATCGGCCTCATTGTCGCGAACGTGCCGGAGGGATTGTTGCCGACGGTGTCGCTCGCTCTGGCGATGGGAACAAAGAGAATGACGGATCGTCACTCTCTTATCAAGAAGTTATCTTCAGTCGAGACCCTGGGCAGCACGACAGTCATCTGTACCGACAAGACCGGTACCCTCACAACCAACGAGATGACTGTTTGTGAGCTCTGGGTGAACGGCAAGGTGGTCCACGTCTCCGGCGCCGGCTACGAGCCGGCCGGCGACTTCAAGATCGATGGCCGCCCACCCACCGATGAAGAGCGAGACGAGATCGCCGAGCTCGCGCGAATCGCGTCGTTTTGCAACAACTCACGGCTTTGCGCCCCCCGGCCCCCCGAGCGTGACAGGTGGACGATACTGGGAGATCCGACTGAGGCGGCTTTGATGGTTCTGGCAAAGAAAGCTGGCTTTGAGTACGAGGAAAAGCTTCGTGAGTATCGGCGATATTACGAGCTTCCCTTTGACTCACGCAGGAAGATGATGACGACCATCCACAAGAAGACGGGAGCGCCCGGGAACAGGGCAGAGGGGTCACAACAGGTGGAGGCCCTGGTGAAAGGCGCACCACAGGAGGTGCTCAGCCGCTGTTCCGCGATCTGGCGCCCTGGCGGTCCGAAGCCGATAACCGAGGAAGAAAAGGCGGAGATTCTCGAGCGAAACGACAAGTATGCCAGGCGATCACTTCGCGTGCTTGGGTTCGCGTATCGGGAGATGGGCGACGAGCGGAAACATTACGAGGTTGACGAGACCGAGCGCGACATGGTGTTCGTTGGGCTCGCCGCTATGCTGGATCCCCCACGCAAAGAGATCAAAGAAGCGCTTGCCAGGTGCCGGACCGCGGGCATCCGGGTCATCATGATAACGGGTGACTACGGCGTTACGGCCGAGTCGATCGCTCGTGGGATTGGCCTGGTACAGGGCACGAACGTGAGGGTGGTTTCAGGGGTAGAGATCGACGGAATGTCCGAGGACGACCTTGAGGCGGCGCTGGACGAGCCCGATCTGATATTCGCGCGCGTTTCACCCGAGCACAAGATGAGGGTCGCGCTTGCGCTAAAAAGCAGGGGTGAGATTGTCGCCATGACAGGCGATGGGGTGAACGACGCGCCGGCCATCAAGGTCGCCGACATCGGCGTGGCGATGGGCATTGTGGGCACGGATGTCGCGCGCGAGGCCGCGGACATGATCCTGACCGACGATAATTTCGCTTCCATCGTCAGTGCGGTCGAGGAAGGCCGCGCTATATATGACAACATACGCCGCTTCATCACCTATATCATCACGCACAACATAGCGGAAGTAATACCTTGTTTGCTGTACGTAATGATAAGGATCCCGCTTCCCTTGCTGGCCATGCAGATGCTTGCGATTGACCTTGGGTCCGATCTGGTTCCCGCTCTTGCGCTTGGCGCCGAGAAGCCGGAATCGGATGTGATGCTGAGACCGCCACGATCCCGGAAAGACCGGTTGCTCAATAAAAACACCATCGCGAGGGCTTACGGTTTTCTGGGCATCATAGAGGGCGCGGCCGCTATGGCCGCCTTTTTCTTTGTATTTCTGCTGGACGGCTGGCGCCCCTCGATGGGCATCAGCAGCCTGCCAAAAAGCGGTCACGTTTATATGATGGCGACCACAGCGTGCTTCGCCGGCATCGTTATCACGCAAATCGGGAACGGATTGTCATGTCGCAGCAACAGGGAGTCTATCTTCAAGGTCGGGTTTTTCACCAACCGTTTCTACCTCTGGGGGATAGTTTCAGAGGGATTGGTTCTACTGGCTCTGGTATATGTCCCGGGACTCAAAAACGTGTTTCGCACCGCTCACTTGAGCGGATACGTCTGGTTGTTCATGCTTATCGGCCCGGTCGTGATATTCTTTGCGGAGGAAGGTCGAAAAGCGGTGGTTCGGCGAGTTCACGGCACGGGGCGCGACACGATTGAAATGGTTGTTGAGGCGGAAGATCGAAAGGCGGCCTGATAGAGGCTGTTTCTTCTCTTTTGCCGCGCGGAGACTGCCGGAGGGATAAAGCGACATGCATATAGTGATCATGGGGTGTGGAAGGGCCGGCGCGCGCCTTGCCCGCAAGCTCGACGAAGAAGGGCATAGCGTCGCTGTCATCGACAGGAACCCGACCGCGTTTCATCTGCTCGGGCTGGAGTTCAAGGGCGCGACCGTCACCGGTGTCGGATTCGATCCGAACGCCTTGATAGAGGCCGGCGTCGAGCGGGCGGACTCGTTCGTCGCGGTCTCGAGCGGAGACAACTCCAATATCGTGTCTTCAATAGTCGCTAAAGATGTGTTTCACGTGCCCAGGGTAATCACCCGCATTTATGACCCGCGGCGCGCCCAGATATACAGACGAATGGGAATACCGACGGTCGCTCCTGTTACGTGGGGAGTCAACAGGATCATGGATCTGTTGTTTCTCGAGACGTCCTACACCAGGGACACTTTTGGAAACGGCGAGGTTGAGCTCATGGAAGCCCGCGTGCCTGAAACGCTGGTGGGCCGTACGACAGGGGAGTTCGAGGTTCCCGGGGAGATACACATCGCGTCGATTGAGAGACTGGGCTCGGCTTTCATGCCTGTTTCCGGCACGAAGCTGGAGCGGGATGACGTCATCAGCGTGATGGTTCTAAGGGAAAGCATCGGCAAGTTCAAGAGAATGTTCTTCGGAGCCTGATAATCAAGGAGACTGACAATGCGGGTGCTGATAGTCGGCGGAGGAACGGTAGGGTTTTTCCTCGCCAAAATGCTCGAGGAGAAGAACGAGATCGTATTGATTGAACAGAGCCTGGACAGGGCGCGTGTTCTCGAGGAGAAACTGCCTGGCGTGAAGATCATAACCGAGGACGGGTGCGAGCCGTGGGTTTTGGAGATGGTGGGCGTCAAGAACGCCGAACTTGTGCTCGCGGTCACGGGAGACGACGAGGACAACCTGGTTATCTCTTATCTCTCCAGATTCGAGTACGATGTTCACAAGGTGATCACGCGGGTAAACAACCCGATCAACAACTGGCTGTTCACGAAGGCGTGGGGCGTTGACGTCGGAATCAGCGCGCCGGATATCATCGCTAAAATCGTCGAGGAAGAGACTACCCTGGGTGAAGTTGTGACTGTCATGAAGCTGCAGGCGGGTGACGTCTCTCTGGTAGAAATAACAGTGACCGGTGACGCGAGCGCGCTCGGAAAAAGAGTGTCCGAGCTCGAGTTGCCGCCCGAGACGCTTATTGTGACTGTTGTGCGCGAGGGCGCGATGATGATTCCAACCGCCGACACGGTATTTCTAAAGGATGACAAAGTTCTGGCGATAACCAACATCAACAATAAAGACGCGCTGGAACGCCTGCTGGGCCACACAGCCTCCACAACCTCAGTTGACTGAAACGCAACAAAGGGGGTCAGGCCCCCTTTGTTGCGTTTCGAGGAACGGTGATGAAAATGACGAACGAATTTTTCCGCGAGGAGTGCGTCCTGGTGATTATCGATATGCAGGAAAAGCTGCTCGCCGTAATGGACGAGAAAGAGAAGGTGCTCTCAAACGCGCTCAAGCTGGCGCGCTTCGCGAAGATCGTGGGAGTTCCGGTGCTTGTGACCGAACAGGAAAAACTCGGGCCGACCGTCAGCGAGTTGGCAAACGAGATCAATGGCTTCGACCCGATTTCCAAGCTCGACTTCGACGCCTATCAGGTTCCACGCTTCGCGGAAACCCTGATGGAACTCGGCAGATGGACCGTCGTCCTGGCGGGCATCGAGAGCCACATCTGTGTGACCCAAACGGCCTTGAGCCTGTTGCGGTTCTTCAATGTGCACATAGTCGCCGACGCTGTGTCCTCACGGACGGCGGAGAACCGAACAATCGCTCTCGAGCGCATGGGGTTTGAAGGCGCCACGATCACATCCACCGAGATGTTCATTTACGAGGCGCTCAAGCGAGCGGGAACCGATGAGTTCAAGGAGACGTTGAAGCTCATACGCTGAAGCTCATCAACAGTGCAACGTCAGCCCAGCCACGAAACAGGGAATATTTGAATTACAATATGTTCACGGTGAGCAGGCTGTTAACGGGAGGCTTCAAATGAATCAGGTTGAGAGAACCAAAATAGCTCTTGAGGGGAAAGCCGCCGACCGGGTTCCCATCATGGACTTGAACAACCAGTACGCCGCGGTTAACGAGATCCTCGGCAAGCGCTCGTTCCCCATCGGCCGCATGCTGGAGAACCCCCATCTCTGCTCGTTTCTGGACTTCGCGGCCCGCACTCCGTTAGCCGGTCCGGTTATAGAGTTTGGCATGAAAGGTTTTGCCCTCGACCAGGCGCGTTCCGCTGTCGCGTTGGGTTTCGACGCCGCCTGGATACAGCACATCGCTGGCATCAGCAGCATCGACACGAAGGGTCTCGTCGACGCGTATGGCCGCTCGTTCCTGCTGGCCTTCGACAAGCGCGGCATTCCTCTTGGGCCCATGTACAACGGCGGTAATATTAAAAGCGAGGCTGACTGGGACGCCTGGGACAAGTGGCGGACGATGAAGATTCCGATGAAGACGTATTCCGCATACTCAAAGATCTGTAAAGAGCTCGGGGACAAACTTTTCATTTTTGGCAGCTTTCACGGAGGGCTCTTCGAGCTGTGCTGGCAGAGCATGGGGTTCGAGCGTTTTGTCGTCGCGGCGCGCAAGGAGAAGAAGTTTATCAGACGGCAGATCCGCTTTCTGCTGGATCTTTTCTGCATGATGCTCGAGGCGATGGCGGAGGCGGGCGTACCGGGGGTTATTCTTGGAGACGACCTCGCCTACCGGTCCGGGCCGATGTTGAATCCCCGGCTTTCTAAGGAGCTCTACGAGGAGGCTTACAAGAGGCTCACGTCGACGGCACATGACCTCGGGATGAAGATTGTTTTACATTCATGCGGCAATACCTATGACCTTCTGGGATGGCTTGCCGACTGCGGCTTCGACGGCGTACAAGGTTTCGAGCCTACCGCCGGCATGGAGCTCGCGAAAGCGAAGGAGATGGTCGGAGATCGCATGTGCCTGGTGGGCAATTTCGACGTGACACACATGCTGGTTGACGCGACGAAGGAGGAGGTTTTCGAAGGCGTTCGCGCATTGATAAATGCCGCGGGTTCTGGCGGCGGCTACATACTTTCCGCCACAAACAGCCTCTCTGACGTGTCGGTGCAGCGCACTCGCTGGATGGTGGCGGCGGCAAAGGAGTTCGGCGCTTACCCGGACGCAGATTGAGGGCGGGGCGCGATCAGGATATTGGAGGTTAAAGTGGAAGACTATATCGGAAAAGTAAAAGTGGTGGTGAGAGACCTGGAGCTGGAGGATACTCCCGACCTGTTGCGCGAGGCGCTGGACGCGGGGATAACCGCCCCGGAACTTCTGGCGGCGATGTGCGACGGGATGTCCGAGGTGGGATCTCTTTTTGAGAAGGGCGAGTACTACCTCGCCGACCTGGTACTCGCGGGCGAGGTCATGAAGGACGGCCTCGAAGTGCTGGAGCCGCTTCTCGAGGGATGCGAAGCTATGGCGAAGGGGACCGTCGTCCTCTGCACGGTCAAGGGCGACGTGCACGATATCGGCAAGAATCTCGTGGCCACGATGCTTAAGAGCAGCGGCTTCGAAGTCATCGACCTCGGCGTGGACGTGGACGCGGCCAGAGTCGTGGACGCGGTGAAGTTCAGCGGGGCCCGCGGCGTTGGGCTTTCGGTTCTTCTGACCTCGATGGTCGACTCCATCGGCGAAGTCGTAAAAGAGCTGGACTCGGCCGGCTTGCGCGACCAGGTGAAGATAGCGATCGGCGGGGCCTGCACGACCGAAGAGCTTGTGCGGAAGATGGGTGTTGACGCGCTTGGCCGGGACGCCGTGGAGGCCGTGCGTATTTTCGAATCGTTCATGGAGGCGTGACGGCTGGCGGACGATCCACTAGCTTCAGGCGCAGGATCGTTTCCTGCGCGGTCGTCGCTGAGGTGCTCGAGCGGCTCGGCGCTTCGCGTGACGAGATGTCCGTGCTCGACCTCGGGCTGCACGTCGAGTCCGGGGAGCTCAGGGAATCGCTCCAGGCGGAGATATCGAGCGCCGGGGGAGACGTCATCCTCGGATATGGGTTGTGCTCGAACGCCGCGATCGGGCTTGTCAACCCGTCCGGCCGGCTGGCGGTGCCGCGCGTCGACGATTGCATCTCGCTCTTTCTGGGCTCGCAAGCTGAGAGATTGCGGCGACTTCGCAGTGAACCCGGCACCTATTTTCTGACCAAGGGCTGGATAGAAGCTTCGGGGCAGCCTTTCGGCCAGAGGGAAGAGCTTGTGGAGAAGTATGGCGAAAAGCGGGCGGAGAGGATCATCAAGGCGGCGCTGAAGAACTATACGACTCTCGCTTTCATTGACACGGGAGAGCACAGGATCGAAGAGTACAGGCGTCTGGCGGAAGAGGTGGCGTCGGCGCTGGACTTGAGGTACGAGGAGCTCCACGGATCAAGCCGGTTGCTCGAGAAACTGCTTGCGGGCGTCTGGGACGAGGAGTTCGTGGTGGTCGAGCCCGGCGAGACGATTGAGCAGAACCGTTTCTGGTAGCCTCTTGCTTCTTGAACCGCGTCTCTCAGGCGCGGACAGGCAAGGCGGCCTAAGAGGCCGCCTTCAAGCGGTTTTTATGTCCGAGTAGATAAAGGAGAGGCCACGTGAGTATAGCGGAGAAGTTCGGGCACACTGTTATCGTGGGTGAGCGCATAAATCCCACCGGCAGAACCGCGCTCTCGAGCGCTCTGTCGTCCGGGGAACTCGAGGTCATCGAAAAAGAGGCGGTGGAGCAGGCGGCGGCGGGGTGCGACTTCATCGACGTCAACGTCGGTTGCGCCGGCGTCGACGAGGTCGATCTGCTCCCGCGGGCGGCCCGGATGGCGGTCGAAGCGTCAGACCTTCCGGTCTGTGTCGACTCGAGCGACCCCGCGGCGCTGAGGGCCGCCCTCGACGGCGCCCCGGAGGGCTGGCTGGTCAACAGTGTAATCGCCGACCGCGCTTCGATCGAAGCAGTCGCGCCCGCCGCCGCGAAGGCCGGCGCCTACCTGGTCGGCATGGCAAAGGACTCGTCGATGATCCCCGAGACCTGCGTCGAGAGGATGCGGCTCGCGAGAGTCATCGTCGAGACCTGCGAAGAGTACGGGCTTCACCGCGATAGACTTCTCATAGATTTTCTTACCCTGCCCGCCGGCCTGGGGTCGCCCGCGAAAGTTACACTGGAATGTATCGAGCGCTGTCACGAGGAGCTTGGCTGCGGGACACTTCTCGGCGCCTCCAACGTCAGCTACGGCATGCCCTCCAGGTCCGCGCTCAACTCCGCTTTCATCTCGATGTCAATCGACGCCGGGCTGGACGCCGCGCTTGTCAACCCGCTGGACGAGGCTGTGATGTTGGCGATATTCTCCTCCGATGTGATGTGCGGCAGGGATCCCAGGGCGGCCCGATTCATGAAGCGATACAGGCGTCGGAAGCGTGACAATTGACTTCACACATCAGGGTACTACCGCGCGACGTCCTCATCGACGTAAAAGAAGGTCGCTCGATGCTGTCGGCGCTGGCCGGAAAGCGTCTCAATCTGTACGCCGTCTGTGGCGGAAAGGGGCTGTGCGGATCGTGTCGCGCCCGCGTCGAAGGCGACGCGCCGGCGCCTGACGAACAGGAGTCGAAGCTTCTGACTTCCGAAGAGCTCGCCGACGGGTGGCGCCTGCTCTGCAGGTTATTTCCGCGGAAAGATAGCACGCTTACCGTAAACCTTGAAGACACCGAGCTTCTGTCATCTTTCGCGTTAGACGGTCCCTTTGAGACGCAGCCGTTCGGCTTCGCGATCGACATCGGAACCAGCAAGCTGGCCGTCTACCTGGTTTCGCTTTCTACGGGTCAGGTGCTCTCCTCCATGGCGGTGCCCAACCCGCAGTCGTCTTTTGGCGAGGACCTCATCACCAGGCTACACGCCGCGGAAGATTCCGTGGAGGCTGATGCGATGAAGAATATCCTCGTCGAAGAACTAAACTCGTGTTTTGACAGGCTCGCCGAGGGCGTGTCATTCGAGGCTATGGATGCGTGCGAGGTCGTGGCGGTGGGAAACACCGCGATGCACCACCTCTTTCTCGGTCTCCCCATATCGCAGCTTTGCCGCAACCCGTTCAACCCGAGTTCCTCGTCGGCTCGGGATCTGCGCGCGCGCGATCTCGGTCTGAGAGTCATGCCGACTTCACATATACACATGCCCGCGCTCATCGGTGGTTTCGTCGGCTCCGATCATCTCGCCGCGCTTGTCGCCAGCCGCGTATTCCTGCGCGGCGCCCCAACGCTTCTCGTTGACATTGGCACTAACACCGAGGTCACGCTCGTTTCGGGAGGCCGGCTCTCGTGCTGCTCCTGCGCCTCCGGCCCCGCTTTCGAAGGCGCGGGAATCCGTTACGGCTTGCGGGCGCGCGAGGGAGCGATATCGCGCGTATCGGTCGATGAAAACGAGAGGCTCGTTGTCGAGACGATGGGAGACGGGCCGCCAAAAGGCATATGCGGATCGGGGATAGTGGACGCGCTCGCCTGCATGTTGCGGCTTGGCTCGGTGGAGGCGAGCGGGCGCCTGGTCAAAGGCGCGCCCGGCGTGCGGGAGGAGGACGGGGATATCGTTTTCCTGCTGGCGGAGCGCGCGGGAGAGAAGCCTATAACGATCAGCCAGGACGACGTCCGAGAGATACAGAAAGCCAAGGGCGCCATACGTGGCGGCATCGAGATGCTTCTCGAGCGGGCGTGCGTCAAAGGTGGCGACCTGGAAACGATAATCCTCGCCGGCTCGTTTGGGAGCTTCATCGACCCCGCGTCGGCACTCGCGCTCGGCATGTTCCCTCCGCTGCCGCCCGAAAGCTTTATGCAGGCCGGAAACGCCGCTGGCATGGGTGCGCGGGTGCTGTTGTGCTCTGTCGAGGAACGCGTGCGCTCCGAGTCGCTGGCCCGCGAGGTTGAGCACGTGGATCTCGCTTCATATCCCGGCTCCGGATACTTCTTCGCGGCATGCATGACATTTGGTGAAAAAGCTCTCCAGAAATCGCTCAAGAGGTTTCTAAATGCAACCAGATCTCAATAGTTGCACGCTTAACTTTGGGGTCAGGTCTTTTTTTAAAGTCGCTGACGCTTTACCTATGAAAACATTTACAACTTTAAAAAAAAGACCTGCTCCGAAAGTTAAATTCCGCCGATTGTGTCCGTGCCCGCGCCTCTGTTGTTCCAGTACATGGCGCGCTCTACCATGATCTTCTTGCCGGAGGTCTTAGAGGTGACTTTGATGGCGGCGCGGCCACTCGGTATTTTGTCTGACATGTTAAACGTCTTGCGGGAGTTGGCGGGGATCTTCTCTGTGAAGACGGCGTTTCCCGTTCCGGTTGGGGTCATGTAAGTGATCTCTACCGTCACTTCCTCGTTGTTAGGATTCTGCACCAGGATCCAGGTTTCCGTGCCGTTGTACGTCTCCCCGTCAGGCAGGCAGAAGGTGGTGTAGGGAGATGACATCCCTATAGAGTCGTGGCACGCCTCTCCTGTCCCGTTGTCCCAGTACATGGCGCGCTCGGCGATTATGGGGGCGGAGCCGTGGACTTTCGTAGAGACATCGGTATTGGGTTCAAGCTGGTCATTTACCCTTATGGTCTTGCGCGAGTTGGCGGGCATTGTGAACGGGGCTTGAGGCTTTGCCCCGGTGGGGGTCATGTAGGTGAGGGTTACGTCCGCTGGAGTGGCGTTGGGGTTCTGCACGAGCACGTAGGTTATGTAGTTCACGTTATAGCCTGTCGCGCCTTCCGCCAGATAGTAGTCGGTTGCGGGCGCCGTGGCGCCGATTGAGTCGTGGCCCCCCCGCCGGTTGTTTCTGTACATAGCGCGCTCGGGGATTACCGGCTGGTTGCTTACCACCTTGATAGAAGCGTCTTTCTGCCCAATATCTGTTTCCATGTTAAAGGAGGCTCGGGACGCTTTCGGGATATTATGTGTGATCGTCTTTGGCCCCTCTCCCTCTATCATGTAGGTGACGGTCGCTGTCGCGTCCGTGGCGTTGGGATTCTGTATGAGAAGCCAGCACTCGAACCCCCACTTAGAGGAGCCTTCAGGGAGGTACCACGTTTTCGCGGGGGATGTCACCCCTATAGAGGCATGTCCCTCCGGGGAGGCGGCATTCGGGCCCATCCATATCATGCGCCTGTCCACAGCTATTGTCTTTTTCTCCTTGCACTCCACTTTCGTGGAGAAGTCTGTCGCTCCTATGTCGTTTCTGGGGTTTATGACTGTCTGGGATATAGGGGGAAGGGTGATGTCCGCCCTTGTTTGTGGGCCGGTCTTTGTCATGTAAGTCACCATTGCGGTGACCGCTGTCGTGTTCGGGTTCTGGATGGTGATGTAGGTCTCAAAGCC
>PHEX01000025.1 GCA_002843005.1 Candidatus Anoxymicrobium japonicum
TAATGGGGTCAAACCAAAATATGCATTTTTATGCGCGCTCCCATCATTTATCTGTTGCAAAATGCATATTTTGGTTTGACCCCATTATGCGTTTTCTCACTTCACTGCGTAGAGGGGTCAGGCAACGTCTACCGCGCAGCGGTAGACGGAGCGGTAGACGGTGCCTGACCCCGTGTTGCACATTATTCCGTGTATTGATAATCTGAATACATATTAGGCAGGCGCGGCAAGGGGATGAATCGCAGGCGTTGAGTGATACAGGAGGTTAGAGTTGGCCAATCCTCTGGCCCAGCAAATCGAGAAAGTACTGGCATCCGCCGTTGGAGATTTTATCGCTAAGGCTACGCTTAAGAAGAACTGTGAACTTATCGGCTCTACGCCGGATACATTGACGTCCGCTGAGCTTGCGGAGCTTGTCGCGCATATAGAAAAATCCGTTTCCTTTTTTTCCGGCAAAGAGGTCGGAGGGGATGTGGCGGAAAAGATAATGAACCTCGGCGGTTGATGATTTGAGGACGAAATAACTTGATCAGTGATTTCAGTATCAAGCGCAAAATAATCATGATAGGGATTGTCCATGGCCTGATATCGCTTGGAGCCGTGATATCGCTTCTCGCGAAGTTTGCAAACCTGTCCACATTAAATCTGCTGCTGCTGTCGGTCATACTGTTTGTGGTGGTTCTGGTCGGGGAAACCATTTACGTGTTGATCATCCACTGGGCTTTCAAAACCGCGTTGAACCCGGTCATCGAGTTCTCGCATTCTATAGCCAGTGGCGACATGACCGCGCACCTGCGGTCGAGCTCCAATGACATAATCGGCCAGTTGATAGACGCTGAAAACGCGATGGTGGATGGGTTGCGTATAATTCTCGAAAAGTTGCGAGAGGCCTCGACGCACGTGAGTTCCACCGCGGAAGAACTGGCGGCGTCTTCCGATGAAGTTATGGCATCGGCACAGGAGGTGTCTTCGACCGTCGAACAGATATCCAGGGGCGCCGAATCGCAGGCGAGATCCGTTGAAGAGACGTCGGAGATCATCAGTGAGATCGCGGACATGGCGTCAAACGTCGCCGATCAGGCGAAATCGTCGGCTGAAACAGGGCGCGCGGCCAATGAGATCGCGCGCGCCGGTTCTCTCAGCGCTGAAAACGCGGCTACCAGAATACTTGAAATGAAGCAGGCTATGGATAGCGCGACAGGAATAATGCAGGGGCTCAGCGACAGATCGATGCAGATCGGGCTCATTGTTGACGTAATAACGCATATCGCGGAACAGACCAACATGCTCGCGCTCAACGCGGCCATAGAGGCCAGTCGCGCCGGAGAGCACGGCCGCGGCTTCGCGGTGGTGGCGGAAGAAGTGCGGAATCTCGCCGAGAGCAGCCGCAAGGCGGCCGACCAGATTTCCAGAATGATCAAGGACACTGAAAGTGAGACTGCGCGGGCGCTGAAGGCTGTTGATAGCGGCAAGGGAATAATCGACAGTTCTATCGATGTAATACAGTCGACGCTTGACGCGCTGATGCACGTGGCGCAAATCGTAGAAGACATGGCGATAGGCGCCGAGTCCGTTTACAGAGCGTCCGAGGCTCAACGTGACGGTTCTGATCGCGTGGTCAAGTCATCGCATGACATAGCGGCGATAGCGGAAGAGGCTGCCGCGGGCACACAGGAGGCGTCCGCCGCCGCGAATCAGCAAACGGCTTCAATGGAGGAGATGAGAGCGTCGATCCAGGAGCTCGCGAGGCTATCTATCGAAATGAAGAAGCTCGTGGACGATTTCAAGCTTCAAGAGGAGTGACATGGCATCAGGCGACAGTTCGTTTGATATCGTTAGCAAGGTAGATATTCCCGAGTTGGACAACGCGCTCAACCAGGCGCGCAAAGAGATCGACAACAGGTATGACTTCAAAGGCGCCGGATCCAGAATAGAGAGCACTCACGAGACGATAACCGCGCACTCGGCTGACGAGTTTCACCTGAACGCGATAATAGAGGTGATAGAGACACGGCTCACTCGCCGGAACGTGCCGATAAAAGCGATATCATGGGGCGCCGTACAGCCCGGTTCCAAGGGAACCGTAAAGCGCGAGGCCGCGATACTGCAGGGCATAGACCAGGACAAGGCCAGGGAAATCACCAAGTTTATCAAAGGCGTAGACAAAAAAATCAACGTGACGATCCAGAAAGATCAGGTGCGCGTCTCGAGCAAGAGCAAAGACTCTCTGCAAAACGTAATCAAAGCCGTGAAAGAACACGACTTCGTGCTTCCTCTCCAGTTCTCAAACTACCGGTAATTGGTAGAACCGGGATATTGCAATGACACTCTCTTCTGTTGAGATTTCCGGCGCCGACACGCATGGACGTCGTTACCTTCTTGTGACCCTGGGCTGCTTCAAAAACGAGGTGGAATCGGATCTGTTGCGGAGTGATTTGTCGGCGCTGGGGCTCTCAGAGACGCGTGCCGTCGAGTCATGCGATGTTGTTTTCGTAATGACGTGCGGGTTTATTCGCGAGGCGTGCGACGAGGGAATTGACAGTATCCTGGAGCTGGAAGAGATGGTGTCGAGGCTGACGCCGCGCCCTCCAGTGCTGATTCTCGGTTGCATGGCGCAACGTTACGGCGCCGGGTTGATGAGCGAGATGCCAGAGGTGTCTGGCGCACTGGGTAGAAACTGGCGGGCTGAACTGGCTATTGCGCTGCGCGAAACGCTCTCGGGCGGCAGGTACGAAGGCGCCTCGCAATTCCCGCGCTTGAGCGACGAATCGAGAACGGTGGATTCTTCGGAAAATGCCACGCTTTACGTGCGCGTCGCGGACGGTTGCGACCGCGCTTGCAGGTTTTGCGCGATACCATCCATACGTGGTCCGCTTGTGAGCCGGCAACCGTGTGACGTGCTCGACGAGATAAGGCGGTTGTGTTCCGGCCGGGAGAGAGAGGTCGTTCTGCTGGCGCAGGATCTCACTTCGTACGGTCGCGATTTGCCGACCGGGTCAACCGACCTGGCGCGAATTGTCGCCGATATTTCTGGGATCGAAGGAGTGAAGTGGCTGCGAATGCTTTATTTGCAGCCAGAAGGAATCACCGATCGTCTAATAGAGGAGGTCGCGGGCAACCCGCTCGTTTGCGACTACTTCGATATCCCGTTCCAGCACGCGAGCGCGAGCGTGTTGAGGCGCATGGGCAGGACGGGTTCCGGCGTTGAGCACCTCGGATTGCTTGCAAGGATAAGAGAATCTATTCCTGATGCGGCAATAAGATCCACCGTCATGGTTGGCTATCCAGGCGAGACGGAGCGGGAGTTCGAGAGTCTGACGAGCTTTGTCGCGGAAGCGCGTTTCGACTGGCTGGGCGCGTTTGTCTTCTCGCCGGAGGAGGGAACTACGGCCGCTTCCCTCAGAGATCGAGTTCCAGCCAGCGTGGCGCTTTCGCGCTATGATAAAGTTGTCGAGTTCCAGGACGAAATAGAGGCGAATCGCATTGGAAGCATGGTGGGCATGGAACTCGAAGTGGTCGTGGACGAGCTTTGTGAGATCGAGCCTTACGACCTGACAGGGCGTTCGTACAGAGAGGCCCCTGTAGTTGATGGGATGATATACCTGAAGCGCGCGTCGCGCGCGGGGTTGACGCCTGAGCCGGGCGGGTTTGTCACCGCGCGCATCACCGGAAATGAGGGACTTGATCTTGTCGGAGAAATCCAGGAGGCTCGCTAGTCTCGCAAACGTGATAACCGCGCTGCGAATAGCGCTGGCGCCTGTCGTCGTGTTGTTGCTGTTGCACAGGGGCGAGAGCCTGTTCAATATTTACAACACTCTCGTGGCCGGCGTCGTCTTTGTGGTGGCCGCGCTCACGGACAGGGTGGACGGTTACTGCGCCCGCAAGTACGACGCTGTGACGAAGCTGGGCCAGTTTCTGGATCCTCTCGCGGACAAGACACTGATGATCTCGGCGATGATCGCGCTGTGGTATGTGGGGCACGTGAACCACGTGGCCCTGTTTCCGTTCTGGGCTCTTCTGGTTGTTGTTTCACGAGAAATGCTTATCTCGAGCTTTCGAATAATCGGCACGCGCAAGGGAACATCTTTCCCTGCTTCCTGGACGGGGAAGATAAAGATGTTCTCGCAAACTGTCGTCGTGTGCGCGCTGATATTTTTCCCCCGCGCGGCAAGCGGAGCGCCTGAGACTGTTCTTCTCTATGTCATGGCAGCGTTAACGGTTTATTCGGGTATCGACTACATCATGCGCGCGCGACGAGAAATATTTGCAACTAATAATTAGGGGTCAAGCACCGTCTACCTCTCCGTCTACCGCAACCAGGGTCAGGCAACGTCTACCGCTAAAGCGGTAGACGTTGCCAGACCCCTCTACGCAGTAAAGGTAGACGGTGCCTGACCCCTGCGTGAGAGGTTGATTTCACATGAAAGAATGTTTTCCTC
This sequence comes from Candidatus Anoxymicrobium japonicum, assembly GCA_002843005.1. Taxonomy (NCBI): domain Bacteria; kingdom Bacillati; phylum Actinomycetota; class Candidatus Geothermincolia; order Candidatus Geothermincolales; family Candidatus Anoxymicrobiaceae; genus Candidatus Anoxymicrobium; species Candidatus Anoxymicrobium japonicum. Next base: position 4,440 of record PHEX01000025.1, read on the forward strand.
GCATAGGTGTTCTCACTGTTGGCGATGAGCTTCTGTCCTGTGAAACACTGGACACGAACGTTCGCTTTATCGCGTCGTCACTTGGCGAGGCCGGGTTCGTCGTTTCCCGGCATGTCACAGTTCCCGACAACGTGGAAGATATTTCGAGAGAAGTGCGCGCGCTCTCCCATGTTTGCGAAGCGGTTATCGTAACAGGCGGTCTCGGCCCCACGTCAGATGATCTTACCCGTGAGTCTATTTCCAGTGCCGTGGGCAAGGAGCTTGTTTTTCACCCGAGCCTCAAAGATGGCCTCGAGCGTTTTTTTAAGCGCCTTGGAAGGCCCATGGCAAAAGAGAATCTCTCACAGGCGTATCTGCCGCAAGGCGCGGTTGTGATTCCACCGGCCGGCGGCACCGCGCCTGGGTTCATGATCGCGCGCGGCGCGGCGCTGATCGTAGCTCTCCCCGGCGTTCCCAAAGAGATGCAGTCGATGCTTGCAACACACGTGATGCCAGAGCTGGCCAGAAGGTTTCCCACGGCCGAACTGTCGGTGACCAGGCGAATAATGACGTTTGGCATGGGAGAGTCCGATGTCGCGGGAGTTGTAGCGGATCTCATAGATGCCGGATCGGTCAAATACGGATTTCTCGCGACAGAAGGCGTTGTTGTCGTAAAACTTACCGCGCGCGGCGCTGACGCGAAGTGCGCGAACGCCATGCTCGACGTCGAGCAGGCCATGGTCGCCGAACGGCTGGGGAATCTGATATTCGCTGTGGGAGACCGATCCATGGAGGATGCCACGGGAGAGCTGTTGCGCGAACGGGCGCTGACAATCGCGACCGCGGAATCCGTTACAGCGGGAATGGTGAGTTCTAGGATCGCGAACACTCCGGGCAGTTCGGCGTATTTGCGCGGAGGGGTGGTCGCGTACAGCGCGGATGAGAAGACGCGTCTCTTAAACGTGCCCGCTAATCTTCTTGCCGATGGAGCGGTCAGCGAGGATGTCGCGGAGGCGATGGCGCACGGCGCGCGGGCTCTCTTTGACAGTGACCTGGCGATAGCGACTACAGGTATCGCCGGACCCGGCTCGCTCCGGGAGAACAAACCTGTGGGTACCGTCGTTATCGCTCTTGCTCACGAAAAAGGCGTTTTGTCACAAACGTATCTGCTCCCAGGCGATCGCATGAGGATTCGGAATGTCGCCACCCTTGCCGCTCTCAACATGGTGAGGCTACATCTCGCCTGACCCCGCCGAGTCTACCGCGCAGCGGTAGACGGAGAGGTAGACGGTGCTTGACCCCTGAATCATAATAGGAGGAACATGAATTACAAAGATACACTGAACCTTCCAAAAAACAGTTTTCCGATGAAGGGAAACCTAGCGAAACGCGAGCCGGAGATACAGGCTCACTGGGACGCGATCAAGTTGTACGAAAGCATCCTCGCGGAAAGTGAAGGCCGTGAGCTGTTCGTGCTGCACGATGGTCCACCGTACGCCAACGGTGACATACACGTTGGCACGGCTTACAACAAGATGCTGAAAGACATCATCGTCAAGTACAAGACCATGCGTGGTTTCAGGTGCCCGTACGTGCCCGGTTGGGATTGCCACGGGCAGCCGATCGAGCACCAGGTGACAAAACAACTTGGATCCGGCGTGGACATCAGCAAGGTTGAGTTGCGAAAGAAGTGCCGCGATTACGCGATGGATTTTGTTTTCAGGCAGGCCGACCAGTTCAAGAGACTGGGAGTGCTCGGGAACTTCGAGAACCCTTACCTTACGCTCGAGCCGGAGTACGAGGCCACAAACATCGAAGTGTTTGCCGAGCTCTATCTGAAAGGATTGATATTCAGGGGCCGAAAACCGATTCACTGGTGTCCGACGTGCGTTACAGCGCTGGCCGAGGCGGAAATCGAGTACGAGGACGAGGAATCGCATTCGATATTCGTGCGGCTCGCCCTTTCAGACGAGTTCGCGCCTCTGTCCGGGCATGGGTTGCCCGTGTCTCTTCTTATATGGACGACTACTCCGTGGACGTTGCCGGCCAACGTCGCGGTTGCGCTTTCTCCCCACTTTCCTTATGTCGGGGTCAACACCGGGACGGAGATACTTGTAATGGCCGAGCAGTTGGTGGATCGTGTCGCCTCAGAGCTGGCGATTGAAAACTACACGGTTTCCGAGACGTTTTCCGCGTCTGAGATCGAGGGGCTGAAATGCCGTCATCCGATGGCTGACCGAGATTCTGCTATCGTGCTTGCCGCCTACGTTACGCTGGAGCAAGGAAGCGGATGTGTTCACATCGCTCCCGGGCACGGCCAGGAAGATTATCTGACCGGACTCGAATACAACCTGCCGAGCCCTATGCCGGTTGATGACACAGGGCGCTTTACGGCGGAGGCCGGCCAGTTTGCCGGAATGAGCGTGACAGACGCCAACCCCGAGATAATCAAAGACCTTTTCAGGCGAGGGCTCTTGCTCTCGTCGAGCAAGATTACGCATCAGTACCCGCACTGCTGGCGGTGCAAACAACCTGTAATATTTCGCGCCACGCCACAGTGGTTCGTGTCACTGGATGAAGAAGTTGACGGAAGGAGTTTGCGGCAGGCCTCGATGGATGCTCTGCAAGAAGTGAAATGGATACCCGACTGGACGATCAACCGTATTGGCTCGATGGTGGAGAACAGGCCGGACTGGTGCATCTCTCGCCAGAGGTCGTGGGGCGTTCCGATTCCGGTCGTGTACTGCAAGAAATGCGGCAAGGAGTTGCTCAACGCTGAGACGTTTGAAGCGATACGCAATCTGGTGGCTTCGATGGGCGCCGACGCGTGGTTCACAAAGGCGCCCTCCGAGTTTCTGCCGGCGGATCTTGCCTGCCCGGCTTGCGCTGGCGTCGATTTTGAAAAGGAAAGCGACATTCTCGATGTCTGGTTTGAATCCGGGGTCAGCAGCTTCGCGGTATTGCGCGCGCGCGACAACCTTCGATGGCCAGCGGATCTGTACGTAGAGGGAAGCGATCAGCACCGTGGATGGTTTCAGTCGAGCCTGCTGCTCTCTGTCAGCTGCAACGGCAAGTCTCCTTACGGCGCTGTAATGACGCATGGCTTTACAGTGGACAAAGACGGACGCAAGATGTCCAAGTCCATTGGAAATACCATCGACCCGCGTGAGGTGTGCAACCGCTCGGGCGCGGACATACTCCGCCTGTGGACCGCATCCACCGACTACTCGACCGACATTCCTGTTTCAGATGAGATACTTGCCAGAATTACCGAATCGTACAGGCGCATTCGGAACACGTTGCGTTTTCTGCTCGGGAACTGTTGCGACTTCGACCCCGCGGTCGATTCGGTGGACATCAAGGAGATGGAGGAGATAGATCGCTGGATGCTCAGCCGGTTCCAGGGGCTCATAGCGCGCGTTACCACGGCTATGGACAAATGGTTGTTGCACCAGGCGATACACGCTCTTCAGCTTTTCTGTACCGTTGACTTGAGCTCGTTATACCTGGATATATTGAAGGATCGGCTTTACACATATCCCAGGGAATCGAAGGGCCGTAGATCGGCGCAGACGGCAATGCATGAAATATGCGGCAAGCTCCTCGCGATGGTAGCGCCAGTGCTCGCCCATACCGCCGAGGAGGCTATGCTCTCGATGCCAGAGAACACCTGGCCGGCGCGGAGCATTCATCTCGCCGCATGGCCCGAGCGCGACGACTCTTTCGTTGATGAAGCGCTCGAGCGCAAGTGGGACGGGTTGCTGACGGTCAGGGAACACGTTTATCGCAAGATAGAGGAAGCCCGACAGGCGGGAATGATAGGGACCGGTCTCGAGGCCGGAGTGCTCATCTATGCCGGCGGAGAGCAACTGGAACTACTGATAGGCGTCGAACGGCAACTTCCTGAACTGCTGATAGTTTCGGCGGTCAACGTGTGTGACATCGCGTCGCTCGAGCGCGGGCAAGACGCCCATGGTGAAATTGAAATAGTGGTGATGAGAGCGCCCGGAAAAAAGTGCCAGCGCTGTTGGAATTACAGCCCCACGGTTGGAGCGTTTAATTCAGAGCCGGACATTTGCGAACGATGTGTCCTCGCGCTGGAGCGTCAGTGATAACATGGTGCGCATAAAACTTCTCGAGCGCTCAACGAAGAACATGTCTGCCTTTAGCGTTGCGGTCGCCGCGTCAACGATTGCGCTGGATCAGATTTCCAAGGCGCTTGTTGTCGCATGTCTGGAGACAGGCCAGTCGATCTCTTTGCTGCCACACGTGATTTCGCTTACACACTCGACAAATACCGGCGGGGCGTTCGGTATCATGCGCCAGGGCAATCAGGTGATCTTTCTCGTGGCAACAGGGATCATCGCGCTTGGATTTGCGTGGTTCATCGTATCCAGACGCGCCGGCGATCCGCTCTCATTCATCGGCCTCGGGCTTTTGGTCGGAGGATCGCTTGGCAACCTCATCGACCGTATCGCCCGTCAAAAGGTCGTGGACTTCCTCGACCTCGGGTGGTGGCCCGTTTTCAACGTCGCGGATGTCGCTATCGTAATTGGTGTTATCATTCTTGTGATAGTTCTCGCGTTCGACTTTATGCGCGAAAAATCGTTAGAGATCGAAAATCAATGAGGGGTTGAAGCTTGCACAGAGAAATGTTTCACATTGGCAATCTGACCGTTTACTCCTACGGGGTAATGTTGGCCGTGGGGTTTCTGGTTGCCGCGCTGGTCGCGCGGCGTCACTTATCCAGGCAGTACAAAGACCCGGATCTCATTTTTGATTTCATGCTGGCGGCGGTAGTTGGCGGGATTCTGGGAGCGCGCCTGTTTTACGTGGCCGGCTACTGGTCGTACTACTCCTCTCACATGAACGAAATAATCAAGGTCAACATGGACGGCCTCGTCTTCTACGGCGGGCTCATCTTCGGTCTCGCCTTCGGAGTTCTTGTTGGGCGCTGGAAAAAGATAAAATTCTGGACAACTATGGATCTGGCGGGCCTTTGCGTACCGCTGGCGCTTGCGATAGGCAGGATAGGTTGTTTTCTAAACGGTTGTTGCTACGGCAAGCCGACCGGCATGGCGTGGGGGGTAAGCTATCCTGCCGTGTGCGGCATCGTGGGGCGGCGGCACCCGGCTCAGATATACGAGCTGATTCTCGATCTCGCTCTCTTCGCGTTTCTGTGGTGGAAGAAGGACGAGTTTGTCCGGGACGGCACCGCTTTCTGGGTATTTGTGATGGGCTATAGCGCGATACGTTTTTCGATGGAGTTTTTCCGTGAGCACGCCTCCGCGAGCGCGGGGCCGTTCTTCCAGTTTATGAGCATCGGACTGTTTGTCGTCGCGGTGGCGGTTCTGTTGTTCAGACACAGGATACTTCCGCCCGCGGGGAGCGAGACTTTGTGATTCGCGAAGGCGAGCGCCTTGACGTTTTCATCTCATCTTGCGCTGGCGTATCGCGCAACAGCGCGCAAAAGCTCATAGCCGACGGGTTGGCGCTGGTGGACGGAAAGCCGGCGCGCAAGAATCACATCATCGCCCCTGGCGAGAAAGTAACATGGGAAATGCCGCCGCATGTGCCTGATAATATTCTCCCGCAGGAGATTCCCGTGAACGTCGTCCACGAGGACGAACACATTATCGTTGTCGACAAGCCCGCGGCTCTTGTGATGTATCCGGGACCTGGACACTCCGCGGGCACGCTTGCCAACGCCCTTATTTCGCAATATCCGGAACTGGATGGCGTAGGCGGCGTCGGCAGGCCGGGTATCGTCCACAGGTTGGATCGGGGAACGTCGGGCCTTGTGGCTGTGGCGCGAACGGGCTTCGCTTATGACGCCATGATAGAGAAGATGAGGTCGCGTGAGGTGGAAAGAATCTACATCGCGCTCGTTGGAGGCTCAATTCCCGCAGAAACGGGCACGATTGACGCGCCCATAGGCCGCAGCCGCGCCAATCGCCGTCTGATGACGGTGGATCGGCTCTCCGGAAAAAGAGCGGTCTCGAACTTCAAGGTGAAAAAGAGATTCGCAAACGACTTTACATTAGTCGAAGTCGCTCTGGAAACAGGGCGCACTCACCAGATACGCGTTCACTTTGCGCAGATTGGCCACCCCGTCGCCGGAGATCCCGAGTACTCTCCCGGCAAGTCCGCGACGCGCCTCGATCTCTCCAGACAGTTTCTACACGCGTACAGGCTGGCGTTCTCACACCCTGTCACAGGAGAACAACTGGAGTTCACCTCTAATCTGCCGGAAGATCTCCAAAACGCGCTTAACCACTTGACTTAACATAGCCAGGGGTCAGGCACCGTCTACCGCTGCGTCTACCGCAACCAGGGGTCAGGCGCCGTCTACGTTTCGTGTATAAAAGTGAGGATTAAAGTGGGGGGTGTGTTACCCTGAGACATTTTCATTTTAGGTGGTGGCGCGCCCGCGCGCCATGGGGGACTGACCCCAAAGTTAAATTACCGTGTGCACCCCTCGGCGAAGTACCAGGTAACACCGGGGTCGGAGACGCCCACCCCGATGTGGCCGCCAGCCCACGCGCCCTTGTAGTTGAAGTACATCGGGCGCTCGACGGCTATTAGCTGATCCGCGGTCACCCGGCAGCTAACGTCCCGGTTTGGTTCTACGTCCAGATTGACGTCAACAGTTATGCGGGTATGCGGGGGGATTGTTACGCGCCGGGAGATTGAAGGCGCGTTTCCCAGAAAATAGTCCAGGTTGGCGTTGACCTCGCGGCTTTCCGGATTCACGAGGCAAAGCCACGTGTTGAAACCGTCGCGTGTGCACCCTTCGGCGAAATGCCAGACGGTGTTCAAGCTGGGTGAGCCGACGGCCACGTCGCCGCCGTCCCACGTGTTTCTGTAATTGAAGTAAAGAGGCCTTTCCGCCACGATCTCCCGGTCGCACGTGACCATAGCGCTTACGTCGTGATTCGGTCCGATCTCCAGATTCACGTCGTAAGTCTTTCGGCTCATCGGCGGCAGAACGTAGTCTCTCTCGATGACCCGGCTGTTCTCCAGAATGTAGCGCACGTGGGCGTGAGCCTCCTCGGCGTTCGGGTTCTGCAGGCATAGCCACTCTTCGTAGCTGCCGTCGTTCGCGTTGTCGCGCGTGGTGCCCTCCGCGAAGTACCAGGAGGTTATGCGCATTCCCATCATTGATCTGTTGCAAAACGCATAATTTGGTTTGACCCCATTATGCGTTTTCTTCCTTGCGCCAGGCGAGGTTGCCCTCGTCGTCAAAATAAGCAATCCCAATGTTTCCGCCGACGCTCTCCACTTGATGCTCCGAAAGATATCTGGCAACAATGTCTTTGAGGCCTTCGATGCGCGCGAGGCTTGACGCGACGCGATCTTGCGCCTCTATCAGTTCATCGACTGCCTGCCCTATATCAAGCGGAGGCGCCTCGGGCCTGCGGCGCTCGACCTCGCGCGTGGCTTGAAGCGGACACTCCTTGAGGTAATCGCACCATGGGCATAGGTTGTTCTTGCAGGGGTCGAACTTCCCGGCGGCTATTTGCCCGGCGACCTGTTCGACTTTCTCGATCGTCTCCCTTTCGCGCTCAGGAGTGATCACGAAGCTGGCTTTGTGATCCATCATGAGATAGTGAAACGTTACCCGGCTGACAGGGACTTCCCATATGCGTTGTGCGGCTATTTGATACAACGGCAACTGGAGATCCTCTCGCAGGCGCCTGGCCGGCGGAAGCCTTCTGTTGGTCTTGTAATCGATAATCTCAAAGCCACCGTGTGGATCTCGGTCGAGCCTGTCTATAACGCCTGAGAGTTTACAGAAGTCGAGGTCGACAACGAACTTGTGCTCAACCGCGGCCGGCACCTGAAAACCTGTCGGGCTGTTGGTGATATTGTTGCGGTAGAAGAGCTCGAGCGTGGATTTTCCCTGATAGAAGTACCGGACTTCCTCTTCCGGACTTGCGTAACCATCGCTGATCCAGCACGATTCGAACTGCTCCAGAAGGTCTTCGAGCGAGCGCGGGTCAGGTGTCGGTACCGAGTAGAGCCACTCGAGGGCGGAGTGCACGCTGCTGCCGAAGCTCAGGGAAGGGCTGGGCAGGCTCGGCCGCTTCTCGACGTACTGGAGACGGTACTTGAACGGGCAGTTCAAGTAGGTGGATATAGCGCTGTAGCTCAATCTCATAAAAATAACTCCATGTTGCGTCCGACAACTGCTGTCATTATAGAATTGGGGTCAGGCACCGTCTACCTCTCCGTCTACCTTTACTGCGTAGAGGGGTCTGGCAACGTCTACCGCGCAGCGGTAGACGTTGCCTGACCCCTGCGTGTGAGGTTGTTTTCAAGTCGGTGGCTTTGCGCCAAAGGAACAAAGCGAGAGTCAAAGAATTATTTAACGTCGCCGTTGCTACACCAGGAGAGCAGTTTGTCCCCGGAATTCGCGCACCTTCACGTTCATACGGAATATTCGATCCTTGATGGCGCCTGCCGGATAAAGGATGCGCTCACCAAGGCTAAATCCATGGACATGCACTCACTTGCCATAACCGACCACGGTGTGATGTACGGCGCTCTCTCCTTCTATCAGGAGGCGCTGAAAGCCGGTGTCAAGCCAATCATAGGAGCCGAGGTCTATGTTGCCCCACGGGGCAGGAAGGCGCGCGATGGGGGTCTGACCGAGAAGCCTTACCACCTCGTGCTACTGGCCCGTGACAACACGGGATATCACAACCTCATGCGAATAGTTACGAGAGGTTTTACCGAGGGCTTCTACTACAAGCCACGCGTGGATCAGGAAGTTCTTGCCGAAAACGGCGAAGGCCTCATCGCCCTCTCCGCGTGTCTCAAGGGCGAAGTTCAGGCGTTTTTGCTGCAAGATGACAGGCAGGGGGCGATTCGCGCGATCGAGCGCTACTGTTCCCTGTTCGGCGACGACTGCTTCTATCTGGAGATAATGGATCACGGTATTCCCGAGCAGGCGAAGGTCAACCAGGCGTTAATCGAGATCGCGCGCGAGAAGGGGGTCGGGCTGGTCGCCACCAATGACGTTCATTTCGTCAGCCGCGAAGACTCCGGCCCACACGACCACCTGCTGTGCATCCAGACAGGCAAACTTCTCTCGGAGACGGCGCGCCTTAAGTTCTCGACCGATGAGTTCTACCTCAAGAGCGCGTCGGAGATGGAGGCAATTTTCCCGGATTTTCCGGAAGCGCTGTCGAACACTGTCGACATCGCGAACCGCTGTGAAGTGGACATAAAGCTCGACCAGGTTTATCTGCCTGGTTACGACACTCCCGCTGGTTATGATTTCGACTCCTATCTGGAACACCTCGCGCGAGCGGGAGTGAAGAGACATTATGGCGAGAACCCTCCAAAAGAGGTTGAAGAGCGGCTGAACACGGAAATCTCCGTTATTAGATCACTCGGTTTTTCAGGGTACTTCCTGATAGTTTGGGATTTCGTCAGGTATGCCAAAGAGCATGGGATCAAGGTCGGACCCGGCAGGGGATCCGCCGCCGGCAGCCTGGTGTCGTACGCTCTCGGAATTACGACCATCGACCCCATCAGGTACGGCTTGCTATTCGAGAGGTTTCTGAATTCCGAGCGCATCGCGTTGCCGGACATTGACATCGACATCAGCCACTTCCGCAGGGGAGAGGTCATCGACTATGTGGCGGATAAATACGGCCGTGACAGGGTTTCTCCGATAGTCACGTTCTCCAGGCTCAAGGCGAAGGCCGCTGTCAAGGATGTCGGCAGGGTCAGGGAAGTGCCGTACGCGCGCATGGACACGCTTTCCAAAATGATACCTGACGACCCGAACATGACCATCGACCTTGCGCTCGAACAAAGCCAGGATCTCCGAAACGCGTACGACACTGATTCTGAAGTGCGGGAGGTGGTGGACATCGCCCGTAGCATCGAGGGGATGGTACGGCACGCATCCGTGCACGCCGCCGGTATCGTGATCGCCGCGGATGCCATCGATTCCTACTCTCCGCTGTGCGTGCAGCAGAAAAGTGGTGAAGGCTCCGCCGTGGTGATTACACAGTATGACATGTATGACATAGAGAAATTGGGGCTTCTCAAAGTCGACATGCTCGGCCTGAAGACGCAGAGCCTGCTCGAGCTGGCTGTCAACCTCATCAACAATCGCCACAGTGTCAATCTCGACATTGACGAACTCCCGATGGATGACGGCAAGACTTATGAACTTCTGCAAAGAGGCGACACGATAGGCACGTTCCAGCTCACGAGCCCCGGCATGCGATCCCTCATGCGCGACATGTTGCCGAACAGGTTCGAGGATATCATCGCCCTTATCGCTCTCTTTCGGCCAGGCCCGCTCAAGCAGAACATGCACCGCGCGTTTGTTGATCAGAAGCATGGAAGACGGGCCGTGACATACCCTCATGAGAGCCTGGAAGAGGTTCTCAAAGAGACCTATGGTGTAATTGTTTACCAGGAGCAGGCGATGCAGGTCGCGAGGACAATAGCCGGTTACACGGGGCTCGAAGCCGATGAGCTCCGCAAGGCAATAGGCAAGAAGAAATCGGACATCATGTTCCGCCATCGCGAGAAATTCCTGGAAGGGGCGATGTCCGGGGGCATCGATGAGGCGACGGCCACCCGCGTGTTCGACCTCATTGAGACGTTCGGAGGCTACGGCTTCAACAAATCGCACAGCACCGCCTACGCCCTCGTCTCCTACCAGACCGCGTATCTCAAGACGCACTACCCATCGGAGTACATGGCCGCGCTCATGACAATCTATATGGACAACCAGGATCGCCTGGTGGAGTACATCAACGAATGCAAGCGCATGGGGCTGGAGGTCAAGCCTCCCGATATCAATGTCAGCGACGCTTACTTCACTCCCGAGGATGGCTACGTCCTGTTCGGGCTTTCCGCCGTGCGCAACGTCGGCGGTTTGGTGGTCGAGCAGATTGTCGCGTGTCGCGAAGACGCCGGCCCCTTCAGAAGTTTTGGCGATTTCTGTGACAGGGCGCCGTCATCGATCCTTAACAAAAAAACCCTTGAAAGCCTGATCAAGGCTGGCGCCTTCGACTCCATCGAGCCTGACAGGAGCAGGCTTCTTGTCACATATGATTACTCTGTCTCCGGCGCTGAGCGTCGCAAGGCAGAGCGCGACGAAGGTCAGTTTACCCTGTTTGGCGGGGGAGAGGATGATGTGGACGAGACCACGCGCATAGAGGCGCCGGAGATATCAAAGCATCAACTTCTTGCCTTCGAGAAGGAAATGCTCGGGGTGTACGTCAGCGAACATCCGCTATCAGATTGGCGCTCGCTCGTGGAAAGTTACTCTGACATGGAGATTGCCCAGATATCACCCGAGATGGACAAAACAACTGTCACGCTGGTTGGAATGATTGCGCGTCTCGAAAAGAGGTACAACAAGTCCGGCAAGCCGTGGGCCGTTTTCATGCTGGAGGATTTCTCGGGCGCCATATCCACACTTGTTTTCAACAAAAGATACGAGAGCCTGGCCGATCTTCTTGTGGATGACGCGGTCGTTATCGTCAAAGGGAGGCTCGATTTGCTGGACAGTTCGCGCAAGCTTCTGGCCGACGACGTTAAACCACTGCCGAAAGGCGCTATGAAACCGAACGGCCTGGAACTTTCCGTTGAAGCAAATCAGTTTACAGAAGAGATGATGTCGCGAATCAAGGAAATCCTGGTCGAGCACGCGGGCGACGTTCCGGTGCAGTTGCGTTTGAGTGAGAAAGGATCCGAAGCGCATTACGTACAACTGGGAGAACTGTTCTCTGTTGGAATCGATGGCGATCTGATGGCGCTGTTAAAGTCGGAGTTGGGCGCGTCATCTGTCACCTTGCGTTATCCGGAAATAGGATGATGGTTGCATAAACGCATAATGGGGTCAAACCATTTTATGCGTTTATGCGTCAAAACGGGCCACCGTGTTGACGTCGGGATCGACAAAACAATCGGGACAAAAAGCGACTATCTTGCATCCATCACACCCGAAGCCGTATTCTTCGAGCCTGACGCACTGATCACAGATCGGGATACCGCAACCCAGACAAATAATTACCGCTCGATTTTCGCCGCAGCAGTGACAATCCATTTCTTCATCGATCATTGACGTTATTGACGTCACCACCTTTACGCGATGTGTGTTTCCTCATTACGGTATACTTCGTTGGTGACTGACAGGAGCATCAATTGTTGATTAACACGTATGAAGAAATTGGTCAAGAGGACACGACGGGCATTGCCGCGCTGCTTCGGGAGCAAACGGAGGCGCAACAGGACGTAACCGAAGTTGTGCTCTCTATCATCGAAGGCGTCAAAAAGAACGGCGACGCGGCTCTGGTGGAATTCACCGAGCGATATGACGGCGTGCGCCTCGAGCAAGCCGCTCTGGAACTCCCGGTGTCCGCCGGCCGGGTGGCCCTCAACGCTCTCGACGTAAAAACCCGCGGCGCGCTCGAAAAGGCTGCTGAGCGGATCGAGGCTTTCTCACGGGAGTGCTTGAATCGAGATTGGACGTTTGAGCCCGCGAGCGGGATAACAGTGGGACAGGTCAGCCGCCCTCTTCAGACGGTGGGGCTTTACCTTCCTGGGGGCAGATTCGCATACCCGTCAACAGTCCTCATGACCGGAATCCCCGCGCGCTGCGCCGGTGTTAAAGAGATCATCTGCTGTATCCCGCCGGGAGATGGCGGCGACATCAATAATGTGACAGTGGCGGCAACAGCGCTCGTGGGCGGATGCCGGGTGTTCCGTGTGGGAGGCGCCCAGGCGATAGCGGCAATGGCTTACGGCACGGAAACCGTGCCAAGATGTCTCATGGTATCGGGCCCCGGCAACATGTACGTGGCGACGGCGAAACGTCTCGTAAGCGGGGTCGTGACAGTGGACACCGAGGCGGGTCCGAGCGAGATCTTGATATACGCCGACGCTGGTGCTCGAGCGTCATACGTTGTCGCTGATCTGATGGCGCAACTGGAGCACGACCCTCACGCGCTTGCGGCGCTCATTACCGAATCGGACGATTTGATTAAAGATGCGCGAAAACGCCTGGAGGCATTGGACGCCGATTCAAAGGGCAGTGTGAGCCTGCTCGCAAGCGCCGGCCGTGAGCAAAGCCTGGCGCTGATAAACGCGATTGCCCCCGAGCATCTGGAACTGATGGTGGATGACGCGGAATCGCTCCTGCCCTCTATAATGACTGCCGGATGCGTCTTTCTCGGCCCCTGGTCCGCGGTTACAATGGGTGACTACATCGCGGGCCCGAGCCATGTGCTTCCTACAGGAGGCAGCGCCGCGCGGCTCTCCGGATTGAGCGCTCTCGACTTTACCAGGACAATGAATGTCGTCTCATACACACAAGAGGGATTTGCCGTTGACGCGGAGCATGCCCGGCTACTCGCCGGAATCGAAGGACTCGAGAATCATGCCCGCTCGATTGAGATCAGAACCGGGGGAGAATCGTCACAGGTGGAGGTCTGAAAGTGGCAAGACAGGGTGAGTGCGAGCGTACGACTAAAGAAACGTCTATACGCGTGTCTATCGATCTTGACGGGCATGGGGCGACGTCCATAGCGACAGGCCTGCCGTTCTTCGATCACATGCTGGAGCTCATGTTCCGGCACGCCTTGATCGACATCAGCCTGGAGGCAAAAGGTGACTTGCAGGTGGACGGGCACCACACAGTAGAGGACACCGGTCTTGCTATCGGCGAAGCGCTCTCAATCGCACTGGGAGACAAAGCGGGCCTGACCAGGTTCGCGTCGAGCCTTGTGCCAATGGACGAATGCCTGGCCGAGGTGGCTATAGACATGAGCGGCCGGCCGTTTTTATCATACAAAGTCGATCTCGAGCCGGAACCACTCGGCAACTTCGAACCGAATCTTTCCAGGGATTTCTTTCAAGCTATCGTCAACGAGGCGGCAATGACGATGCACGTCGAGCTGCGATGTGGCACGAACGTTCATCACGGGCTCGAGGCGGTATTCAAGGCCGTGGGGCGCGCAATGAAGACAGCGGTCGCTCTCGATCAGCGGGTATTGGACGTGCCCAGCACAAAAGGCGTGCTTTGATGGCGCTCATCGGTGTAATCGACTATGGAGTCGGTAACCTTCACAGCGTTCAGAAAGGGCTCGAGAAAGTGGGGGTGGATGCCGTCATATGCTCACACGCCAGGGAATTGGACGGGTTCGACGGGCTTGTTCTGCCAGGAGTTGGAGCGTTTGGAGATGCCATGAAGAGCCTCATGCGATTGAACATGGACACGGCAATCCTTAACTACATTGAGACCGGCAGGCATGTGCTGGGCATTTGCCTTGGCATGCAACTGCTATTCGAGTACAGCGAAGAGCACGGTCGCAACGAGGGACTGGGGGTGGTTCCCGGCGGCGTAGTGCGTCTTCCCGATTCCGTGAAAGTGCCTCACATGGGATGGAACGTGCTTGGCGTCAAGCGTCCAAATCCGCTGTTTGAGGGAATCGGCAAAGACGCGCGCTTTTATTTTGTGCACTCGTTTTACTGCGCGCCGGCAGACGACTCCTGGACGATAGGCACAACTGAGTACGGGCTTGAGTTCGCTTGCGCCATGGGCAAAGATAACGTCTGGGGAGCGCAGTTTCACCCCGAGAAGTCGAGCCTGCTGGGGCTCGAGATGCTCAAGAACTTCGGGCGCCTGGCTGGAGCTTGCGCGTGATGACTGAGACCACTGAATTTCTCGTGATACCAGCCGTCGACATAATGGGCGGCCGGTGCGTGCGTCTCCGGCGCGGGCTTGCCGATGAGGAGACGGTCTTCGATAAAGACCCCGCCCGCGCGGCGCTTCGCTGGCAGGAGGAAGGGGCGCGCCTGCTGCACGTCGTGGACCTCGACGGCGCGTTCAGTGGCAAGCCCGTAAATAGTGGTGTGATAAGGGATATCGCCTCGGCTCTTTCTATCCCCATCGAGGTGGGAGGCGGGATACGGAGCTCCGCCGACGCATTCTCGTACGTGGAGTCAGGTATCTCGCGCGTGGTCGTTGGCACAGCCGCGTTTGAGGATGCCGACTTCCTCGCGGAAGTTGCCGGGGGACTGGGAGAGCGCCTTGCCGTTGGCGTCGATGTAAAGGAGGGCAAGGTTGCCTTGCGTGGCTGGATGGGCGTCTCACAGGAGAAGCCCGAAGCCGCCATCGATCGTCTCGCGTCTGTTGGAGTACGACGGATAATCTACACCGATACGACGAGAGACGGCACGCTCCACGGCCCAAATTTCAAGGGACTCGAGGCTATCGCGAGAGTTTCCCCGATCCCCGTGATTGCCTCGGGCGGTGTTAGCGCAGTCGAAGATATTACTCGCGTTTCCCAAATGAGCCCACTGGGCATTGAAGGAGTGATAGTGGGGATGGCTTTGTACAAGGAGCATTTCACTCTCGGCGAAGCGTTCGCGGCGCTAAGGAGCGCTTAAATGCTTGCCAAACGTATAATTCCATGTCTCGACGTTGAAGGCGGAAGGGTCGTAAAGGGCGTCCATTTTGTGAATTTGC
>PHEX01000026.1 GCA_002843005.1 Candidatus Anoxymicrobium japonicum
CTGCAGTTGACAGTTATCAGTCAGATACCGGAGCAGTTTGATGAGCAGTTCACCACTTAAGAATCGCAATAACCTGTCCAGGGAAACCCGGCCACCGCTTTGACACACACGGGTTTATCACGATTTCGTTGAGTTTCAACGTCAGGCGTATTAGACTTGAGATGCGCGCTTTTCTTTCCTCTTTTCTGGTAGTAATGCAACAACCGGAATTTAGAGAGAGATGGCGTCATGGCAAGGATTTCTGGGGTTTGGGTACCCACTGATTCTTGTGAGGATCCGTTTCTGAGCAGATGAGGCTTCGCATGGAGATTGTCATAGTGACGGGGATGTCTGGCGCGGGAAAGACGCTGGCTCTCAAATGTCTCGAGGATCTTGACTATTACGCCATAGACAATCTTCCCGCTTCTCTTTTGACGAACGTTGTAGAGACAGGGCGGATGTCCGACAAGAACATCAAGAAGCTGGCGGTTGTAATGGACGTCCGTGGCGGCGTTGTTTTTACCGAACTGCTGGCCGCGCTGGAGAGCCTCGAGTCGACGCCGTACACAATCATTTTCTTAGACGCTCCCGACGAAGTGCTGTTGCGCCGGTTCTCGGAGACGCGCCGCATACATCCGTTGCAAAGCGAAGGCATTGGCGTGGCGAGCATGATAGCTTCGGAGCGGAAATTGCTGAACTCGTTGAGGGAGCGGTCGGATATCGTGATAGATACCGGCGGCATCAACGTTCACGAGCTCCAGAACAGGATACAAGAAGTTGTTGGGGAACGTGGCAATGAAAAGAAAACAAAAATATCGCTGATGTCTTTTGGGTACAAGCATGGTCATCCTCTCGACGCCGACATCATTTTCGACGTGCGGTTTCTGCCGAATCCCTTCTGGGTACAGGATTTGCGCGATCTGAAAGGCGACGACAGGCGTGTCAAAAAATATGTGCTGGATCGTCCCGGCGCACATGAGTTTATCGACAGGTTCAAGGGCCTCATTGAATTCATCCTGCCGGGCTATCAGCGGGAGCGCAGGCCGTACCTGTCGATCGGGATCGGATGCACCGGCGGCAGGCATAGATCGGTTGTAATAGCAACCGAGCTTTCCCGCCTTTTTGCCAGGGAGGGACACGCGATAATGGTTTCACATCGGGACATCGACAGGTAGAGATGAGTAGCGTCCATCGCGTCAAAGAGGAACTTTGCCGTCGAAGATCCGGCAGGCGTTGCTGCCAGGTGGCGGAGCTTTCGGCCCTCCTTCATATGGATGGCGTGTATGCGATCAGGGGTCAGACGGGACACGCGCTGGCGACCGAATCGTCTGGTGTCTATACCGCCCGAAAAATATACACGCTTATTCATGCCCTGTTCGAGCTGGACACATCGCTTGTGAAGGTGACAAGGAGATCGCCCCGGCGCGGCGCGATCTATCGCCTCGAACTGCCGGATCAACCAGGGTTTCAGCAGGCGCTCCACGAAATCGGGATTCTGGGAACTGGCCTCTCTCCCGAGCTCGTGGTGCCGCGCCGGCTTACGAAAAACGATTGTTGCGCGGCGTCCGCGCTTCGTGGCGCTTTTCTTGGTGGTGGATACGTAAGCGAGCCATACGGCCCGGCCGACCTGGAAATCCAGTTCTCGACGAGAGAGGCGGCCGCCTCTCTCGAGAAGTTGTTCCGGCGAAGAGGCTTCGAGCCCGGCAATCGCCGTCGGCGAGGACAGTCGGTGCTTTATCTAAAACGACGCAAGCAAATATCGAATTTTTTGGCTATCACGGGCGCGCACAGCGCGCATCTCGAGTGGGAGAGCCGCACTATCATGAACGCAACCAGAAACTCCGTAAACCGTAAAGTCAATTGCGACGCGGCGAACGCGCGCAGGCTTTCCGTGGCGTCTTCGCGTCAGAGAGAGACGTGTGCCGCTCTGAGCGCCACGAAGATGCTTGATGACGCTTCCCCTGAGTTGCGGGAGATCGCGGAACTGAGGATGAAGTATCCGCACGCTTCGTTGGCTGAACTGGCCCGGCTCGCCGATCCACAGGTATCGAAAGCGGTCGTTCAAGGAAGGATGCGAAAGCTCGAGTCCCTCATTGACCCCTGACGTCTACCGCTTTAGCGGTAGACGGAGAGGTAGACGGTGCCTGACCCCTGGCGTTGACCCCTGGCGTTGAGAGGCCTCATGTGGAAGTACTGCTATAATAATTAACACAACGGTAATCGTGAATTCACGTGAAAGGAGCGCATGAGATGGCAATCAAAGTAGGAATAAATGGCTTCGGGCGGATCGGCAGGCTGGTGACCCGCGCCGCGATATCCAATCCGGATATCGAAATTGTAGCGGTAAACGACCTTGCCGATCTCGAGGTGTTGAGGCACCTGTTTCTGTACGACTCTATCCACGGAACATATCGCGGAGAGGTCGAGGCCGGCGCCGACGGAGCGCTTGTTGTCGATGGAAAACCGATCAAAGTTCTCTGTGAGCGCGACCCCGAGAAGTTGCCGTGGAAAGAGCTTGGTGTCGAGATCGTGGTTGAATCGACAGGGCTATTCACCAAACGCGACAGGGCGGCAAGTCACCTGTCGGCCGGGGCAAAAAAAGTGATCATCTCGGCGCCCGCGACCGACCCGGACATAACCATGGTTCTGGGCGTCAACGAGGATATGTACGACAAGGACAAGCACGACATCATATCCAACGCTTCCTGCACGACAAACGCGCTCGTGCCGGTGGTGAAAGTGCTCATGGACAGCTTCGGCTTCGAGCGTGGCTTCATGACGACCATACACGCTTATACCAACGATCAAGTTATTCTTGACGCCCCGCACAAAGACCTCAGGCGCAGCCGGGCGGCGGCGATGTCGATTATTCCAACGTCAACAGGCGCCGCACGGGCCACAGGGCTTGTGCTTCCTGAGCTCAAAGGTAAACTCGACGGGTGCGCGATGAGAGTTCCCACCTTCGACGGGTCGGTTGTCGACCTTGTAGCGGAGCTGGGACGCGAGGTGACAAAGGAAGAGTTGAACGATGCTGTCAGGGCGGCGGCGGACAAGGGGCGCTTCAAGGGCATCCTCGGGTACACAGAGGATCCGATCGTCTCGATGGATGTCGTGAGGAGCGCGTACTCGTCATTGTTCGACGCGCAATCCACGATGGCAATGGGCAATCTCGCGAAAGTGCTCACGTGGTACGACAACGAATGGGGATACTCGAACCGCGTTGTTGACCTGATCAAGTTTGTCATGGCATAGGAGAAGAGCTTGATGCTGTACCCGCCGAAGAAGACCATTCGCGATATAGATGTCTCCGGAAAGAAAGCGCTCGTGCGTGTCGATTTCAACGTTCCACTCGACATCAAGAGAAACGTGGTGGACGACACCCGCATCAGGGGAGCGTTGCCCACGATCAACTACCTGCTCGATCACGGCGCCCACCCGATCCTCATGTCGCATCTCGGGAGGCCCAGGGGAAAGATCGTTGAGAGCCTTCGCATGGCGCCTGTCGGCAAGCGCCTGTCGGAGTTGCTGGGGCGCCAGGTTGTCAGCCTCAAGGAAAGCGTTGGCCCCAGGGTCATCCAATCTATCAAAGAGAACGAAGACGCTATAATCCTGCTCGAAAACCTGCGCTTTTATCCGGGAGAGCGAGAGAACCTGCCCAATTTCTCGAAACACCTAGCGCAACTCGCGGACGTATACGTTAACGACGCTTTTGGCGCCTGTCATCGCGCTCACGCCTCGATCACAGGCGTCACGCGGTACCTGCCCGCCGTCATGGGCCTGCTCATGGAAAAGGAATTGGAGACGCTTGGCAACCTGATGGAGGATCCGGAGAGGCCTTTCGTGGTGGTTCTCGGTGGCAACAAGATCTCAGACAAACTCGGTGTCATCAACAGCTTTCTCGATATCGCGGACTTTATTCTAACTGGCGGAGGCCTGTGTTTTACCGTTATCAAGAGCATGGGGCTTGGGACAGGCCAGTCCGTGATAGAGGTTGACCAGATACATCAGATTGCCATGACCATGAAGAGGGCGCGCAAGAAAGGCTCGAGGATCGTTGTTCCAGTCGACTTCGTGGTGGCGGACAGATTTGACAGGAACGCGAACTTCAAGGTCGTGCCCACAGAGGCTATCCCGTCCGATTGGATGGGATTGGATATCGGTCCCAGAACCGTAGAGAAGTATCGCGTGATCCTGAAAGAGGCGAAGACGATTTTCTGGAACGGGCCGATGGGAGTCTTCGAGTGGCCATCCTTCGCGAATGGGACAAAGAGCATCGCCGAGTGCATAGCCTGCGCGAGCGCCGTCACAGTGGTCGGAGGTGGCGATTCGGACGCGGCACTGCGCCAGTACGGGCTAGAGGACAAGATGGACTTTGTCTCTACGGGTGGCGGCGCGGCGATGAGGCTGTTGGAAGGAAAGAAGCTTCCGGCGGTAGAAGTGCTGGCCGACAAGTAGGGAGGAAGAATTGAGAAAACCCATCATCGCGGGGAACTGGAAGATGAACCTGCTTTCCCGGCAGGGTGCGACGCTCATCTGTGACCTGTGGGAAGAGATCGCTGGCTACGACGCCGTCGAAGTGGTGGTGTGTCCGCCGTTCGTGGATATTCCGGAAGCGTCGAAGGTGATCGAGGCCGGGGAAATGGCGTTAGGGCTTGGCGCTCAGAACATGCACTGGGAGGACTCGGGCGCGTACACCGGCGAGGTTTCGCCGGAAATGCTCCTGGATCTTGGTGTTGGATATGTCATTATCGGGCACTCGGAGCGGCGTCAGTACTTTGGTGAAACCGACCAGGGGGTCAACCGCAAAGTCATATCAGCGATAGAACATGGGATTACGCCTATCATGTGCTGTGGCGAGACGTTAAAGCAGCGTGAAGCGGGCGAGACTGACGACATCGTGACAAACCAGGTGAAGCGTGGTTTGTTCCAATTGGAGCGTGAACAGGCGCTGAATGTGGTAATCGCTTACGAGCCTGTATGGGCGATTGGAACTGGCAAGGCCGCTACGGCATCGGATGCCGATGATGTTTGCGCTACTGTTCGAAGAACGGTTGCCGGGATGTACGATCAGGATCTGGCGGACCGTCAACGCATACAGTACGGCGGTAGTGTGAAGCCATCAAATGTGGATGAACTCATGGCCATGCCCAACATAGATGGAGCGCTCGTGGGCGGGGTCAGTTTGAACGCCGCCGACTTCGCCAGGCTCGTGAGGTTTACTTGACGGTACCGCGTCCGTTTATCCTCATGATCTTAGACGGCTGGGGCCTCGGCAAGCCGGATAGAGCCAACGCTATCGCGCGCGCGTCGACGCCGGTGATGCATGAACTGATGAGCAAGTACCCGTGGACGGCTCTCGAATCATCGGGCGAGGCGGTCGGGCTCCCGCCGGGGCAGATGGGCAACTCAGAGGTTGGGCACCTGAACATCGGCGCTGGCAGGGTTGTGCGGCAGGAGTATCAGCGAATCGACGGGGCTTTGCGCGACGGGTCGTTCCGCGAGAACAGGGAGTTGCTGGGGGCGATCAAGCACGCGAGCGTATCCGGCGGAACAGTTCATCTCATGGGG
The DNA here is from genome assembly GCA_002843005.1 of Candidatus Anoxymicrobium japonicum. Taxonomy (NCBI): domain Bacteria; kingdom Bacillati; phylum Actinomycetota; class Candidatus Geothermincolia; order Candidatus Geothermincolales; family Candidatus Anoxymicrobiaceae; genus Candidatus Anoxymicrobium; species Candidatus Anoxymicrobium japonicum. The sequence continues at coordinate 5,548 of PHEX01000026.1, forward strand.
CTTTTGTCGGATGGGGGCGTTCACAGTCACATCAAGCACCTTTTCGCGCTCATTGACATGGCGCGCGAGGCGGGACTTTCTCACGTTGTCACACACGCGTTCCTCGACGGTCGTGACGTGCCGCCCAGAAGCGCGCTCGAGTACGTGAACGAGCTCGACAGGCACACGGGCGACGGAATAGGCCGTCTCCGCACTATTGCCGGCCGTTACTATGCGATGGATCGCGACAACCGGTGGGAAAGGACTGCGCTGGCATACGATGCGATAGTTCACGCGCGCGCCCCTCGTGTTTCCTCGGCCACGGAGGCGGTAGAGATGTCATACGCGGATGGCATAAACGACGAGTTTCTCGTTCCGCGAGTGGTTGGCCAACCAACTCCCATGTCTTCTGACGACTCGGTGATTTTTTTCAACTTCCGGCCGGACAGGCCGAGGCAACTGGTCCGCGCGCTCGGGAGCAGGAGTTGCAACAGCTTTGACAGGGGAGAAGCTGAATTTCCCTATCTGGTTACTATGACCGAGTACGATGACCGTATCGACGCCCGTGTCGCATTCCCACCGGAACCGGTAACAGGAACACTCGCGGATGCGCTCGCGGAGCACGGCAAGAGGCAGTTGCGTATCGCGGAGACGGAGAAATACGCGCACGTCACCTATTTTTTCAACGGCGGCGTAGAAACTCCAAAGATCGGAGAAGACAGGGTGCTGGTTCCATCGCCCGGGGTCACCACATACGACAAGAAGCCGGAGATGAGCGCCTTCGAGGTCGCGGACGAGACGGTTAGACGTGTCGAAAGCGGCGTCTATGATTTTATCGTGTTGAATTTCGCGAACTGTGACATGGTGGGGCATACCGGTTTCATGGAAAGGACAATCAAGGCGGTCGAGACGGTTGACGAATGCGTGGGAAAGGTGATGGATGCGGTCTTTGAGGCAGGTGGCGCGGGATTTGTGACTGCGGATCACGGAAACGCCGATCATATGCTCGAACACGGCCAAGTGTGTACCGCCCACTCCACATCCCCGGTGCCGTTTATCAACTGTACTCCTTCGATGCGATCCCTGCGCGAAGGCGGCGCGCTCTGTGACATTGCTCCGACCGTGCTCGAGATACTGGGGTTGCCGGTGCCGGTGGAAATGACAGGGGTTTCACTGTTCAAACGTTGACGTTGCGCATTTGTTCGGTTAACTCTACAATCTACCCACATGAACATATTAAAAGTGGTCGTACTGGTAATCCATATAGCGGTGTCGATAGGCCTTGTGGTTTCGGTTCTGCTTCATACTGGCAGTGGAGGTGGGCTTTCCAGTCTTCTGGGAGGAGCGAGCGGAGGGCTTTTTTCGGGCACCTCCATAGTAGAGAAGAACCTGGATCGCATCACCATCGTGCTGGGCGTTGTCTTCGGAACGACGACCCTTTTTCTTGTATGGACGCTAGCGCCAAAGTAAAAATACAACCGCATAATGCATAATGGGGTCAAACCAAAATATGCGTTTTGTAACAGATAGATGATGGGAGCGCCCATAAAAACGCATATTTTGGTTTGACCCCATTATGCGTATTAGGAATTGCGTGTCGGGATAATTTTGTGTTATTCTGACCTCGAACTTGAGAGCGCTCTTTATGAGTGGGCGAGATAGCCCACTTTTTATTTACAGTAGCGCTTTGTTGGAGGTAAAACCGTGACCGGGGAAAACCTTGGCGAGAGAGTGATGGATGTGACCCGTGACCTCATGCGAGGGCTTTCATGCGTTGTGGTGGATGTCGGTGTTGTGCGACAGAACGATTGCGTCCACCTGCAGATTGCGATAGACAAAGATGGTGGCGTCAATCTTGATGATTGCGCGAAGGCGAGCGAACTTATCTCTTTAGTGCTGGAGCGTGAGAGCGTGATGGCTGAGCCTTACGTGATCGAAGTGATGAGCCCGGGAATCGAGATGCCGTTAGACAAGCCTGAAAGTTACGCCCGAAACGTGGGAAAAAGAATTAGGCTTAACCTTCGCCAGCCTTACGAGGGAACGCGGAGTTTGTGTGGATTCCTGAGGGATGCAGGAGATGGATCGATAAAACTCGAGGTGGGACAGGAGAGTATGGAGCTCAGTTACGAGAGCATCTCTTCGGCCCGCCTGGATCCGGAGCTACCGTGGTAGATAGCGTGATTGGTGGACGTCAACGTGTGCTGTAAAAGGCAATAGCATCGATGTTCGAATGCCAGGATATCTATAGGACGGAACACAAGGAAGTGTTGTCAGGTGAAGTTCAAACTGATGGACGTGTTAAAGCAGATAGAGAGGGAGAAGAGGCTACCTGCGGAAACAGTCCTGGAAGCGCTGAAAGACGCTCTGCTGGCCGCGTACAGAAAAAACTATAGTGATGATGCCGAAGAGGAAATTGACGGCCACATCGAAATAGATTCTGAAAGTGACGATATTCGGGTCTTTGAGGCCCGCCTGAATGCGAAAGGCGAACCCGAGGATGTAGATGTGACTCCTGAGAACTTCGGCAGGATAGCGGCACAGACCGCCAAGCAAGTAATAATCCAACGCATCCGCGAGGCGGAGCGTGATCTGATGTTCGATGAGTATCACGGTCGAGAAGGTGATATCGTCACAGGTATTGTCCAGCAAAGCGACCAACGATACACGCTAATAGACCTTGGCAAGGTCGAGGCGCTTTTGCCGCAAAGCGAGCAGATTCGCGCGGAGCGCTACGAGCATGGGGCAAGAGTAAAGGTGTATATCGTGGACGTCCGGAGAACCAGCAAGGGCCCACAGATCATGGTGTCGCGAACCCACCCGGGGTTGTTGAAGCGCTTGTTCGAGCTCGAGGTGCCGGAAATCTACGATGGAATTGTCGAAATCAAGGCGGTGGCCAGGGAGGGCGGACAGCGGTCGAAGGTAGCGGTATCTTCAAACGACTCTAACGTGGATCCGGTCGGAGCGTGTGTAGGCGCCAACGGATCAAGGGTGCGCATGATAGTAAGCGAGCTTCGTGGCGAGAAGATCGACATAATCGAATGGAGCGAAAACCCCGCCGAGTTCGTGGCTAACGCGATAAGCCCGGCGAAGGTCAGGGAGGTTATCGTCAATCCTGGCAGCCTGACCGCTGAAGTCGTTGTTCCGGATCACCAGTTGTCGCTCGCTATCGGTAAAGAAGGACAGAATGCGCGGCTTGCTGCAAAGCTTACGGGCTGGCGCATCGACATACTTTCAGAAACGCAAGCCAGAGAGGCGGCTATCCGGGACGAGAATGAGCCATCCGGTGACATTGTCGAGGAAGAAGTGTCGCACTGTCGCGCGATTACAGCATCCGGACACAGGTGCAAGAACAACGCAAGGCCTGGATCGGAATTCTGTGGCATGCCCGCTCACCGGAAAATGGGGGAGATGATAGAAGCTGGCACGGTTACGGTCCAGGAGGTTGCTCCTCTGGAGGAAGAAGCGAAGCCCGCGGTCGCGATCGCCGTTGCCGATGAGCAAGCAGCGGATAATGCCGAATTGGGAAACTGCTGCGACGAGGGCATGGCAGTGCCGGAAGTCGACAAGAAAGAAGAGTCGGCAATCGGGGCGATCGAGGATGAAGCTGACGGAGGTGCGTGACATTGAAAATATCCATCCGGACATGTGTCGGGTGTGATGGAAAAAAGCCCAAGAGTCAGATGATAAGAGTTGGCGTTGACAGTGGATGGATGGTATCGCGCGGGAATGTCAAAATGAAGGGAAGGGGCGCTTACGTATGTCCCAACGGGGAATGCATTGATCGGGCGAGGCGGCAAGACAAAATAAGCAGGTCTCTCAAGACATGCGCGCCCGCGCGTATATTTGAGGAGATCGAGTCGTTTTCGAGGGGGATCGCATAGACATTGGCCAGTGCCATCAGAGTTCATGAACTCGCAACTGAATTAAGGAAATCCAACAGAGAAGTTTCAGATCGGCTGAAGAAAATGAAGATTCCGATCAAGACAAATCTGTCGTCTGTTACCCAGGAGGACGCTAACAAGGTAAGAGTTTCTTTCAATCGTGAGCCTGTGAAAATCGAGAAGCCCAAAAAGAAGCCGAAAAAAAAAGCTCCCGCCGCGAAGAAAGCGGTCAAGCCCGAGGCGAAAGCTCCCGCCGTTAAGAAACCTGCAAAGCCGGCAAAAAAAACTCCCGCCGCGAAGAAAGCGGTCAAGCCCGAGGCGAAAGCTCCCGCCGTTAAGAAACCTGCAAAGCCGGCAAAAAAAACTCATGCCGTGAAGAAGGCGGTTAGGCCTGAAGCAAAAGCTCCCGCTTCTAAGAAAGTGGCAAAGCCGGCAAAAAAAACTCCCGCGGCAAAGAAACCCGCAGCGAAGAAGGCGATTAAGCCTGAGGCGAAAGCTCCCGCGGCAAAGAAACAGGCAAAGCCGGCAAAAAAAGCTCCCGCCGCTAAGAAGCCTGAAAAGCCGTTTACGCCTGTTGCCAGAAAGGCAGTGGCGCCGCCATCGAAGACGACGGCTGTGGCTGCCGCGAGACAGAGACCACAATCGGGAACTCTTCCACGCGGCAGACATCAAGAGGCCGCATCAAGGGAAGCCAGAGCGGTTCCACCGCCGACCCCTTCGCAGCAGCGACCCGCTCAAAAACAGAAAGAAAAGCAGGCATTGCGCGTTGCGCCGGCCGCGAAAAAAACGTTCGGTCGAGGCGCGCCGGGAGAGCGCAAGCTCTACAAGTATGTACCTCGAGGGCGTCGCGCCGCGCCGCGCGCGAAGTCGGCGCCGACAACTGTTGCCGCCAAACTACTTCGAGTGTCTTCAGGAATTACAGTAAAGGATTTCGCACAGAAAGCCGGTCTGACACCTGCCGCGGTTATCAGGAAAATAATGTCGTTTGGAGAGATGCTCACGGTCAATCAGGCAATATCGGACGATGCGCTCAAGTTGCTTTCAGATGATCTGGACATAGAAATCAAAGTCAAGCCGCAGAGAGTGGACGAGTTCGAGGAGATTGTGGAAAATCCGGAGGAGCTCGAGCCGAAGCCGCCTGTCGTCACCGTGATGGGGCACGTGGATCACGGGAAAACGCTCCTTCTCGACACCATTCGCAAAACGGACGTGGTCTCGAGCGAGCACGGGGGCATTACGCAACACATCGGCGCTTATCAAGTGTCGTTTCACGGCAAGCCCATTACGTTCATCGACACGCCCGGGCACGAATCGTTTACGTCGATGAGGGCTCGCGGCGCGCGGATAACCGATATCGCTGTCCTCGTTGTGGCGGCCGACGATGGGGTCATGCCGCAAACGATTGAGGCTCTGAACCACGCCCTGGAAGCGGAAGTTCCGATCATCGTCGCTGTCAACAAGATCGACAAGCCGGAAGCGGATCCGGTCAGGGTGCGTCAGCAGTTGTCCGAGAAAGGCCTGCTGCCTGAGGAGTGGGGTGGCGAGACGGTGTTCGCAGATGTAAGCGCTAAAGCAGGCGATAACATCGAGAATCTCGTCGAGATGATTTTGCTTGTGGCGGAACTCCAGGAATTGAAGGCAAACCCCGCCGCGCGCGCGAGCGGTGTGGTAATTGAGGCAAATCTCGACCGGGCCCGCGGGCCGGTGGCGACAGTGCTCGTTCAGCGGGGAACCGCCAGGATCGGTGACGTGGTCGTGCTCGGGACGGAATGGGGAAAAATACGCGCTATGTTCGACGATAAAGGCAACGCCGTCGAGGAGGCGAAGCCGGCTATGCCGGTTGAGCTTTTCGGGATGTCAAGCGTTCCAATGGCCAGTGACGAGTTCAGGGTTGTGGAAGACGAAAAGAGAGCTCGCCAGATCGTGGATAAGCGACGGATGAATAGAAAGGCGCGTGAGCAAGGCGGGCCGAGACACATTTCGCTGGAGAATCTTTTTGACCGTATAAAAGAGGGGGAACTCAAGGAACTGAAAGTTGTGCTCAAAGCCGACACTCAAGGCTCCCTGGAGGCGACCGTGGAGTCGCTTGAAAAACTCCCGAAGGAAGAGGTAAAGCTCCATGTTATCCACAGAGGCGTGGGGGGCATTACCGAGACAGACATCATGCTGGCCGCGGCGAGCGACGCCATAGTGCTCGGGTTCAACGTAAGGCCGGATATCAAGGCCGCAAAGGCCGCCGAGCTCGAAGAGGTCGAGACAAGGACATACCAGGTTATTTACAAATTGATCGAGGACATGGAGTCCGCGCTTATAGGCATGCTCGCGCCGGTATATGTCGAGGAAGTAACCAGTCGCCTGGAAGTCAGGCAGGTATTCAGGATTCCGGGAAGCGGAACTGTGGCAGGCTCATATGTGCTTGAAGGTGAGATCCCGCGCAACTCGCGCTTGAGAGTCGTTCGGGACGGTGTAGTCGTACACGATGGCAAGGTCGATTCGTTGCGAAGGTTCAAGGATGATGTCAAGTCAGTCACCACCGGGTTCGAGTGCGGCGTCGGAGTCGAGGGCTTTAATGACATCAAGGAAGGCGACATCCTCGAAGTGTACGAGATGCGTGAAATCCCCAGGTAATGAAAACGCATAATGGGGTCAAACCAAAATATGCGTTTTGCAACAGATAAATGATGGGAGCGCCCATAAATTATGCGTTTTCAAGCAAGGCGAGGGATATTTTTGTCCAGAAGATTGAGCAGGGTAGAGGAGGCATGCAAAGAGGTGCTCTCCGAACTGTTGCAGCGGGAAGTGAAAGATCCGCGCGTAGGTTTTGTGACCATCACAGCGGTGAAGGTGTCCGCCGACTTGAGACACGCCAGGGTCTATGTGAGCGTTCTTGGAACTGAGGATGAAGTCGAAAAGTCTCTTGCGGGGCTGGAGAGCGCGCGCGGATACATGCGCTCAGGGATCGGGAAACACCTGCGCCTGAAATATCTGCCCGAGATAGAGATCGTTCATGAAAACATCGCCCAGGAGGCGGTGCGCCTCTCGGCGATAATGAAAAGACTGTCGAAAGAAATGGAGGAGAGGGGCGACGTCGAAAACAACTGAGCTCGAAAAGGTTGCCGGCTTCATGAGGAAAAGCCGATCGGCGCTGGTTGTGGGGCATCAGTACCCCGACGGCGATGCGATAGGTTCTGTGCTGGGGCTCAGTCTCATGTTGCGAGCTTCGGGGTACGCAGTCGAGGCAAGCTGGCCTGAGCCCTTTGAGATTCCGGTGAAATACTCGTTCCTGCCGGGGATGGATATCCTGGCGCAGCCCGACAGATTGACAGTAAAAGATCCCGTCATTTTCGCCATGGATTGCGCGAACGCCGGCAGGATGGAGGAGCTGAAGGAACGCGCACTGCAAGGGCCGCTTGTGAACATAGACCATCACCCGGACAACACGTATTTCGGAAACGCGAACCTGGTCGACGCGAATGCGGCAGCCGCGTCACAGGTATTGTACATGTCCGCTGAGAGCCTCGGGCTGACCGTGGACGCTAACGCGGCATGCTGCCTCTATGCCGGCATCGTCACAGACACAGGCCGTTTCCAGTTCAGCAACACGACGGCTGAGACGCTGCGCATGGCGGCGGAGCTCGTCGAGCGCGGCGTGAAGCCGCACGCTGTCTTCGAGAATGTGTATCAGAGTGATTCGCTTGCTTACCTGCGATTGTCCGGTGAAGTTCTCACGAGATCCGTGTACGACCGCGAGCTCAGCCTGATCTACGGCTACGTCTCTCAAGATGACTTGAAGAAATTCGGCGTCAAGATGAACGAGACCGAGGACATGATAGATAATCTTCGCTCGTTGCGTGGCCATCGTGTCGTGGCGCTGTTCAAGGAACTTCCCGATAAGACCATAAGGGTGTCCTTGAGGTCGCGAATTGATGTGGACATCGGCGTGGTGGCAAGGCGCTTGAAAGGTGGCGGGCACAAAGTCGCGGCGGGTTACACGTCATCGAAGTCGAGCATTTCAGAAGCCCTCTTTGAGCTCAAGGAAGAGATAATTGCCTCAGGACGGAGTTCTGATAGTAGATAAGCCCGCCGGGTTGACATCGAGGCAGGTTGTGTCGCGCGTGGCGTCACTCGCCGGCGTGTCAAAGGCCGGACACTCAGGGACGCTCGATCCTCTGGCGACAGGCGTCCTCGTGGTCTGTCTGGGGCGGGCGACACTGCTGACTCGCTACCTGGGTTTTGGCCAGAAGGAGTACGTGGCTGAGGCTTTGCTTGGTGTCGAAACCGACACCTATGATATCGATGGCGAGGTCGTTTCCGCGCATGACGCGTCGGACATAACGAAAGAGGATGTCGGAAGCGCCATTGCCACACTGGCAACTTTGGACAAGCAGGCGCCTCCCCCATACTCAGCCGTAAAACATAACGGCAGGCCGCTGTATCAGTACGCGCGCGCCGGCGTGCATGTTTCAACGCGGGAAAGAGCGGTGCGGGTCGATTCGATCGATCTTGTGGAATTTGGCGCGGGCGTTGACGGTCCTTTCGCGGTTCTTGATATTACCTGCGGTCCAGGCACGTATGTCAGGAGCCTGATTCATGACCTCGGTCATTTGCTCGGGTGTGGAGCGTGCGTTTCACGTCTCAGGCGAACCAGGTCGGGACAGTTTTCGATCGAGGACGCCGTGTCGCTTGAGGATGTCGATATCCAGCGCCCGGACAGTGTCTCAGATGCGGCGATCAGTATAGAGGATGCCACTTCTACAATGCCGACAGTGCGTGTTTCAATGGAACAGGCGCGCGCGGTCGCGATGGGCAAGCCAATAATGGCGGGCGTCATCGACGCGCCTGTATCCGATGAAGTCTTTCGGGTGCTCGACCCGCGGGGAAGCCTGATCGCCCTGTACGGCCCGGCGCGCCCGGACGACGAGGGCATAGACGCGCGCGCTGTACGGGTCTTGCGTCCATGGCAGGTGGACGATCGCGCGCGCTCATGTGACGGCGGCGTTGTGGAGTCTGATGTTGCAGAAGGTAATTCCCGGTCATGATGTCGCTCAAGCATACGAGAGATTTCAATAAGCACGCAAAAGAGTCGGTGGTTACAATCGGCGTCTTTGACGGCGTCCATCGCGGTCATCAGGAGATCATACGCGAGTGCGTCAGGGAATCCGAAAAGAGAGGCGTTCCGGCGGTCGCGCTCACATTCGAGCGTAATCCACGTGAGGTGGTTTGCGGCGAGAAGCCGTGCGTGATAACCGCTCCTTATAAAAAGATCGAGATACTCGAATCGCTGGGCCTGGACTACGTCATATCCGTTTCTTTCAGCCGGGGCTTTTCGTCTCTCGAGCCTGTTCAGTTCTGCGAGAAGATACTTGCGGGACATCTGGGCGCTCAGCATGTTTGCGTCGGCGAAAACTTTCACTTTGGCCGTAGAGGCGCGGGGAATATTGAAACTCTTCGCGGGGAGGGAAAGAGGCTGGGTTTTTCGGTCGGCGTGTCCAGTCTTGTTTCGGTTGAGATGGGACAACTGTCGAGCACTCTCATCAGGGGCCTTGTGGTCGAGGGTCGCATGCGCGACGTGATGCTTGGGCTGGGCAGGCCATACATAATCACCGGCAAAGTTATACCAGGGCACTCCAGGGGAAAGCGGCTTGGTTTTCCCACGGCGAACCTCCTGCTGGAGCAAAACTTTTGTGTTCCTCCAGACGGGGTTTACGCGGGCAAGGCGGTTCTTGGAAATCGGAAATACATTTGCGCGATCAACATCGGAAGCAACCCGACGTTTGCCGACACGGAAACGGCGCTGGAAGTTTTTCTTGTCGATTTTGACGGAAACATTTACGACGAACTTCTGGAGATCGAGTTTCACATGAGGTTGCGGGAGGAGATAAAATTTGAAAGCGAGGAGCGGTTGATCGAACAAATGCGCAAAGACGTAAAGAAAACCCGCGCGATCCTCAAGTGAGAAAACGCATAATGGGGTCAAACCAAAATATGCGTTTTTATGAGTACTCCCATTTATCTGTTGCAAAACGCATATTTTGGTTTAACCCCATTATGCGTTTTTTGTGTTCGCGCGCGCGCTAAACGGCGTTATGTTATAATCACATGCATTCCACTAGAAAACGGGAGAAGTGATGCTGGATAAAGAGGGACGAAAGAAGATAATCGACGAGCACAAAGCGCACGAGTCAGATACCGGCTCGACAAATGTCCAGGTCGCGTTGCTTACTCGTGAGATCAATGACCTGACAGAGCACCTGAAGTTGCACAAGAAAGACCATCATACGAGAAGGGGCCTGTTGATGAAGGTGGGCCGGAGGAGGAGGTTGCTTAATTACCTGAAGAAAGAGGATGTCGAGGGCTATCGCGCTCTCATAAAGAAGTTGGAATTGAGGAGATAGGAATACGCGCGGACGCGAGGTGACATGGCGCCAAACCAATCTTGTTCTTGAAACAACACAAGTTCACATTGGCGTCGTGTTATCAGAGCTAAGGAGGCTCTTTTTATTATGGGATTGATTTCCAGAGAGTTTGAACTATTCGGCAAGAAAATAGAAATCGAGACAGGGAAAATGGCGAAGCAGGCCGATGCCGCCACGCTGGTGACGTGCGGAGGCACGTCAGTGCTCGCGACGGTCGTGGCCTCGGACGAATTGAGACCCATTGATTTTTTGCCGTTGACCGTTGATGTAGAGGAGAAGCTTTACGCCGCCGGAAAGATTCCCGGAAGCTTCTTCAGAAGGGAAGGAAGGCCAACCGACACGGCCACGCTGACCGCCAGGATAATTGACCGTACACTCAGGCCGAATTTTGACAAGCAGTTTCGAAATGAGTTGCAAATCGTAATTACCGTCCTGTCGACCGACCAGGTGAATCCGCCGGACATGCTGGGCATTGTGGGCGCGTCATGCGCCCTCGCGCTCTCGAACATCCCGTTTGACGGCCCGCTGGCGGGCGTGCGTGTGGGTAAGATCGCTGACAGGTGGATTATCAACCCCATTTTCCAGGAGTTAATCGAATCAGACATGAACCTTGTGGTAGCGGGAAACCGTGAGTCGATACTCATGGTTGAAGCCGGGGCTAACGAGATCAGCGAGACCGACATTGTTGAGGGCCTGAAGGTCGCGCACGAGGCGATCCAGCACCTCATTGACGCGATTGACGTCGTTGACGCGGCTGTTCGGCTGGAGAAGCAGGAGCAGTCGAAGAGCGAAATTCTCAGCAGTATCAACGCGTTTCTCGAGCCCCGTTACGAGGACGTGGTCGGCAAGCTCATGGTGGCTTACAAGAACAAGGACAGCGAGGCCGTCGAGAAACTGAACGACATGTTTGAGCAGGTGCTCCTGGAAGCGCGTGGACAATTTTCCGACAAGTATCGAAAGGTTGTCGGCATGTGCGCGCGCGCCGTTGGAAGCGCGGTTCTCAACCGTGGACTCGTCGAAGAGATAGAGCCACAAGTAGAGGAGCAGATGCGCAAAACGCTCCTTGACGCTTCGGCGAGCGACCTGAGCAAGCAGGAAAGAAGCCTCATTCGCAAAGATGCTCGCAAGTTGTTTGCCCAACCTTACCTTGAGACGTATTACGGACGTGAGTCGCTGGTGAAGGGCGTGTTCGATTCTCTCGAGAAGAAGCTTCTTCGCAAGCAGATAACCGAACTCGACATACGGCCGGACGGACGCAAGCCGTTCCAGATCCGTAAACTGACGACCGAAGTGGGACTTTTGCCCAAGACCCACGGCACCGCGCTTTTTACACGTGGCGAGACTCAGGTGCTTACGATTGCGACGCTGGGCGCGCACAGCGAGAAGCAGATGCTTGATGACCTGGGCATTACAGAAACCAAGAGCTTCATGCACCATTACAACTTCCCGCCGTTTGCGACAGGCGAGGCTCGCCCGATGAGAGGCCCGAAACGTCGTGATATCGGGCACGGTTCGCTCGCGGAAAGAGCTCTCAAGCCTGTTATACCGGATGAAGAAGATTTTCCGTACACGATCAGGCTTGTCTCCGAGGTGCTGGAGTCGAACGGTTCTTCATCAATGGGTTCGGTATGCGGCAGCAGCATGGCGTTGATGGATGCCGGTGTTCCGCTCAAGAGGGAAGCTCACGTTGGCGGAATTGCCATGGGTCTTGTGATGGATGGCGAGAAGTTCAAGATTCTCTCGGATATTCAGGGGCTCGAGGACTCCGCGGGCGATATGGATTTCAAGGTTGCTGGAACCATTGAAGGCGTCACAGCTCTGCAGATGGACATCAAGTGCCACGGGCTTTCTTTTGAGGTGATCAAGGTCGCGCTCGAGCAGGCGAGGCAGGGACGTTCGTTCATCATCAAGGCGATGACGGAAGCGGTGCCGGCGCCGCGTGACGAAGTTTCACCGAACGCGCCACGAGTGCTTCAACTGCAAATTCCGATTGATAAGATTGGCGAGATGATCGGCCCCGGTGGCAAGAACATCCGAGGGCTTATCGAGAAATACGACGTTGAGATCGACGTAGAAAAGGATGGCCGGGTATTTGTCTTTGGCAAGGACGCAGAAAAAGTCAAGTGTGTGCAGAAGGCTATTGAGGCTATCTCCAGGGATCCGGAGGTAGGAGATCGCTATAATGGCACTGTCGTCAAGACGACCAACTTCGGGGCTTTTGTGGAACTCACGCCCGGCAAGGATGGGCTCATTCACATATCAAAACTCTCCAAAACCAGGATAGACAGAGTCGAAGACGTGGTAAACGTTGGCGACAAGGTGGATGTAGAGATAGAGGCCGTCGACGGCAATGGACGGATCAGCCTCAAGCTTTCCCAGGAGTGAGCGCCTGATGGCGCAGCAACAGACGTTTAAGAGAACCGAGCTCCACAGTGGAGTAAGGGTGCTTTCAGAGCGCATGAGCGAGGTCAAGTCGATATCGCTTGGCGTGTGGATAGATTCCGGCTCGCGAGACGAGAGTCTTGACGAGCAGGGACTCTCACACTTCCTGGAGCATATGCTCTTCAAGGGGACGCCGCGCTTGAGCGCGCTCGAGATAGCCGAGGCGTTTGACTGCATCGGAGCGGATATCAACGCGGCTACCGGTCGAGAGCACACCAGCATCTACTCTCGAATGTTGCAGGAGCATTTGCCCCGCGCGATAGAGATAGTGATGGAGATGGCGCAGCACTCGGTTCTTGATCCTGAAGAACTGAACTCCGAGAGGCAGGTCGTGCTCGAGGAGATCAACATGCACAACGATTCGCCGGACGAACTCGTGCACGATCATCTCGGATTCGCGATGTGGGGAGAGAACCCTATCGGGCACAGCGTCCTCGGCGACAGTGATGTGATAAAAACGGTGGATGCGAAGTTTTTTCGCGAGTTCTATCGCCGGAACTATGTGGGGTCGCGCGTGGTCGTAACCGCGTGTGGAGCTGTGGATCACGAACATCTGTGCGACATGGTGGAAGAACACATGCGGGATCTAGCGCCGGGCGCGCCGCAGAACCGGTCGCTCGCGATGGACACCCCATTGACAAGCGTCCGGATTGTCGAGAAAGAAACAGAACAGGCTCATATCGCTATCGGTGGCAAGGGTCTGCCAAAGCGTCATCCAGACAGGTTCGCGCTTTTGATCGTGGACAACCTCCTGGGCGGCAGCATGAGTTCGCGGCTGTTTCAGCGCATACGGGAGCAACTGGGGCTTGTGTACTCCATTTACTCCTACAGCGCGCTGTTCATTGGGATTGGGATGGTCGGAATCTATGCCGGCACGCATCCGTCCCAGGCGGCGCGAGTCATCAGTCTCATAGAGGAAGAGCTTGCCACGGATGAATCGTCTCACGAGCTCTGAGCTTGCGGGCGGTGAGCGCCTTGACATCGAAGAGATCGTGAGTCGTGTTGAGAAAGTCACAATGGATGATCTCCGCACGGTCTTCGATGAAACGTGGGGCGCGACGCCCTTGAGCCTTGCTGTTATCGGGCCCTTTGAACAAGGAGCGCTTTCCCTTGCGGGAATAACGCGCGAGATGTAATCGGAGGTTATGATGCTCAAAGTAGCGGTATTGGGCGCTCTCGGCAACATGGGACGCCAGGTCACACGCGTGGTTCTCGAGGATCCCACGTGCGAACTCGTCGCGGCGATTGACCCCGCGAATTCGCGAGCCGAGGTGAGATGCGCGGGTGTTCCAGCGCTTTGCGACATCTCTTATCTTAATGGCGTTGACGTAGATGTGATTGTGGACTTTACGCATGCCACGGCATCTGTTTCCAACATAATGTGGGCGCTCGATCACGGCATCAATGCGGTAGTTGGGACAACCGGCATCGGTGACGATGACCTTGCTTTGATTGATGCGAAAGCTCGCAACGGTTCCGCCAACGTCTTGATCGCCCCAAATTTCGCGCTTGGAGCGGTTCTGATGATGAAGTTCTCGGAGGCGGCCGCGAAATTTTTCGACCAGTGTGAGATTGTTGAATTTCACCACAGAGGTAAAAAGGATTCGCCAAGCGGAACCGCGATTGCTACGGCGCGCAGGGTAGGGGATGTGACGCCGGCTGCTCAAGCGCCTTCGACGTCCGAGAGCGAAGTCATTGAATGTCGCGGGGGGCGCCTTGGCCCGGTGAATATACACAGCGTCCGACTCGACGGGCTCGTCGCGCGCCAGGAAGTTATCTTCGGATCGCCGGGCCAGACATTGACGATACGGCACGATGCCACAGATCGCTCATGTTTCATGCCCGGTGTCATCATGGCCGTGAAGGCTATCGCCGACATGCCGGGACTAACCATCGGGCTTGAACCCCTGCTCTCGATCTGACCCGCGCCTGATTGGGGCAAAGGGGAGATTTCAATACTGAAAGAATACTATAACGTGGTAAATGCAACTATCCAGACCTGACCCCAGTTGCGTTTTGTTGGGAAGGTTTAGCGATTGACAAGAGCGCAGGCAAAACAGAAGAGTTCCAGTAAGCGCGATTCAGGATCGAAAGTCAAAAATTCTTCTGTCACGGCAACCGAACGGGAAAAAGTCGAGCGCCTGACACCGGGAAGAGTGCGGGCGTTGTACGGTGTCGTATTCATGGCGTGTGCGATTTTTCTGTTCTTGTGTGTTTTCGTTCCGTCAAGTGTGGGTCCACTCGGGAGAGGTATCCGCGCGGCTCTGGAATGGCTTCTCGGGCTTGGAAGGTACGCCATGCCGTTTGTGTTCGGCGCGTGCGCTATTGTGACGTTCGCGGGGTGGAAGAAACCGGGCGTGCGAATCGGCCTTCTGGCGGCCGGAGCGTTCATGATTGGCGTCTCGGCGCTGGCGTTGCTGCAGATTCCCAAACCGATCGGCGATATGTTTGCCTCGGGACAACTGTCCGGGGGCGGAGGAATCGTTGGAGCGGTCATAGCATGGCCTTTCACAAGGCTCACGGGCAAGGTAGGCGCTTATGTTTTCGCTATGGCTATCTTGTTCGCTGGAATCGTAGTTGCCTTTGAGGAACAGTTGGTCTTTGTGTCACGTCGCATACGCGGTAGTGGGCGATCGAGGCTTGACGTCTTTGATGCGCGCGCGAAGAACAAAACTGGTGACGCCAAAGACGTCTGCTCTCCGCCAAAAGAAACAGGGAAATTTATGGGTGAGGCCAAGGTGTATCCCTCAAAACCAACAAAGCCGATCCCCGTGCGTGAGGAGTCCTGCGGGCAACTCGCAATTGACATGAGTCGCGCCAGGAGCGGCAAGTACAAACTTCCCCCCGCTTCTATTCTCAACCGCAGTCATAACAAAGCTTTCTCAAAGCAAACTAATGATGAGCGCAAGGTGGCTATAGAACAGACGTTGCAGAGTATGGATGTGGATGCCCGGGTTGTCAAGGTTACAGCGGGTCCGACGGTATCCTTGTTTGAAGTTGAAGTGGGAACTGGTGAAAAGGTCAAACGCGTCACCGAGCTCGAACAGGACATCGCTTACTCACTGGGTTCGCCTGATATCCGAATATATTCGCCTATTCCAGGTCGGCAGGCGATTGGCATCGAAGTGCCAAACCACGTTCGCGACTCTGTGTTTCTGGGAGATATCATTGACTCGTTGGGCCCGACCGCTCCGCACAACATGCTTACTGTAGCGGTAGGGAAGGACATGTCCGGCAAGCCGGTCGTACTCGACCTGGCGCAACTGCCACATTTGCTTCTTGCCGGCTCGACAGGCGCGGGAAAATCATGTTGCATCAACTGCCTGGTGTCTTGCCTGTTGATGCGTTGCCGGCCCGAGGAACTCAAGTTCATCATGATCGATCCGAAATACGTCGAGTTCACGCTTTACGGTGGCCTGCCTCACCTGCTTTGCGACGTGATAAATGAGCCGGAACCAGCCGCCAAGGCGCTCCTGTGGGCGGTTCGCGAGATGGAGAAGCGCTACATACTCTTGCAGGGGCGGCGCGTGGTCCACATTGATGAATACAACGCCATCGCAGAGCAGGACAAAGAGCTCGAGGCGATGCCGAAAATAGTGATAGTCATTGATGAACTGGGCGATCTGATGATCGTCGCGAAGCGCGAGGTGGAGAGTTCGATAAGCCGGCTCACAGCCAAAGCCAGAGCGGTTGGCATCCATCTGATACTCGCGACGCAGCGCCCGTCGGTGGACGTGATTACTGGCGTCATCAAGAACAACATCACGGCTCGCATAGCGTTCCAGGTCGCCAGCAACACTGATTCGCGGACAATCCTTGGAACAAAAGGCGCGGAGAAGCTCCAGGGAAAGGGAGACATGCTGCTGGATCCAGGCAACATATCGCGCGCAGAGCGCGTGCAAGGCGCGTTCATACAGCAGAAGGAAATGGAGTTTCTCACAGGATACATACGCGAGCAGCGATTCGAGGAAAAAGTCACCATCGACTTAGAAGACGTAGCATCAGACGTAAGTGGGGAACTCAGGGATCGCGACGCCCTCCTTTTCGAAGCGGCACAGTTTGTGGCATACGCGGGTGAGGCGTCGGCGTCAATGCTTCAGACTCATCTGCGGGTCGGTTACGCCCGCGCGCGCCGGATCATTGTCGAGCTTTCTCAGCTCGGGATCGTCGGCCCTCACGAGGGCAGCAAATCGCGCAAAGTGCTTATGACTCCCGACGAATTCGAGGAGTGGAAGCAACGACAGTAATTTAACTTTTGGGGTCAGTCCCCCATGGCGCGCGGACATAAAAACGCATAATGGGGTCAAACCAAAATATGCATTTTTATGCGCGCTCCCATCATTTATCTGTTGCAAA
>PHEX01000027.1 GCA_002843005.1 Candidatus Anoxymicrobium japonicum
GGCCTTTTCCTGCAACAACAACGAGATCTCCTTCATTTGCCTCCATCACCGCTTTGCGGATAGCGACCCTCCTGTCCATTTCCACTGAATACCTCCACCCTGGAAACTCTCCGCGCACTCCATCGAGCATCATGTCTATGATCGACGCCGGCGCCTCTCCGCGAGGGTTGTCAGATGTCAAAATGCACAGGTCAGACATCTCGATTGCGACTCTGCCCATGAGTGGCCGCTTGGAGCGGTCACGGTCTCCGCCGCAGCCGACCACTATGATGACGCGTCCGTCGCTAACCTCCCGGCACGCTTCCAGCAGATTCCTTATTCCGTCAGGAGTGTGCGCGTAATCCACGATTGCCGTGAACGTTTGACCGCACTCAATTTCTTCAAATCTCCCTGGAACGAAGACAAGCGTCTCGAGGCCGCGCGCGATCATGTCCCCGTCCAGCCCCATCTCGAAGGCTACGGCAGCGGCTGCCAGGCAGTTGTAAATGTTGAACCTTCCCTTCAGGTGGGTTGCGATTTCGATGGATTTCTCCTGACGCGCGAGCGTGAATCTGTTTCCACCAGAGGAAACGACTACATCCCCTGCCCTGACGTCCGCGCGCGCGTCTATCCCAAACGACCACGATGGCAAAGATGTCTCCTCTATCAACCGCCTTCCGAACGAATCGTCGATGTTGATTATCGCTTTCCGGTCGGCGCCGAAATCCTCGCCTTCAAACAATCTCCGCTTCGCTCCAAAGTACTCTTCGATCGATATGTGAAAATCCAGGTGGTCTTGCGTCAGGTTTGTGAACGCCACGCTCTCAAACCTGCACCCACTCACCCTGTGCAAATCAAGCGCGTGGGAAGAAACCTCCATAACAGCCACCTCGACCCCTTCATCGACCATTCGCTTCAGCAAGCGCTGGAGGTCGAGCGATTCAGGGGTCGTCCTGGTGACGGCCTCGACGATCTCGCCAATGTGATTCTCGATCGTGCCAATGAGACCGGTGACGCGCCCCGCTTGTTTGAAAATGTTCTCAACGAGGTAGCACGTTGTTGTCTTGCCGTTTGTGCCGGTAACGCCAATGAGCTTCAGGCGCTCGGATGGATATCCATAGTACTTCGCCGCGCACTTCGCCAGCGCGAAACGCGTGTCGGGCGCCCTGACCACAGTGACGCCTTCGCTCAATGGAATCTCCATATCTCGCTCTACGAAGATCGCGCCCGCGCCGCGTGAAACCGCCTCGATCACGTACTCATGGCCATCGGTTACAAGCCCCTTGATACAGAAGAACGCGTCGCCTTCTTCCACCAGGCGGCTGTCGTATGCCAGCCTGGTGATCTCGCGGTCAACCGAACCCGTGATCTTCGTCTCGTCAATGGTGTTCAGGAGCTCGCTTAGAAACATAAAACCTCCTCCACTCCGTCTACCGCAACCAGGGGTCAGGCGGAATCTTCAGGTGCTGCATGCTGAAACCCATGATCTCGCTGAACAGCGGCGCAGCCGTCTCGCCTCCCCAGATCGGGGTGGGCTCATCAAGGACGACAAGGCAAACAACCCTCGGTCTCTCGGCGGGAGCAAACCCCACAAAAGTGGCCATGTACCGGCCGAAATATCCCGGGCCCCGACTGTTCGCCTTTGCCGCGGTACCCGTCTTCCCGGCGACGCGGTAATAGTTGACCGCCGCTTTCTTGCCGGTCGAGTTCGGGAGGAGAACCTGCTCCAGTATCCCTGTCATCTTCCGGCTGGTGTCCTTGTTCAACACCTCTTCTCCAAGCCCGCCAAGACCCATGTCCACCGCGCCGCGCGCGACAACCTGTGAGTTCATGAAATGCGGGCAGATCTTCCGCCCACCGTTGGCGATGCTCCCCGCCACGCAAGCCAGCTGAAGTGGTGTCACGGAGATTCCCTGACCAATAGCAATAGTGGGCAGGCTCGTGCCGCTCCACGATGCCAGAGGATTTAGCACGCCCGTGGCCTCGCCGGGAAAGTCTACTCCGGTCTTGTGGCCGAGACCAAACCTGTCAAGGTACTCGTACAGGCGTTTCGCCCCGAGACTCTGCGCAACCTGAATCGTCCCCACGTTTGACGACTGGCTGATTATCTGAGTGAAGTTGAGATGCCTGGTAGGCTCCGGCTCCGCGTCCTTGAAGACCTCGTCCGCGACCTTCAGTTGCGACTGAACCTGTATCACGGTTTCGGGATCCACCACGCCTTCCTGCAGTGCGGCGGACGCTGTCACAATCTTCAAGGCGGAGCCGGGCTCATAAGCGTCAGTTATCGCGCGGTTGCGCATCGCCTGCGGATCGATCTTTTCGCGCTTGTTCGCGTCAAAGGTTGGAGCAGTCGCCATAGCGAGTATATCCCCCGTATTGCAATCCATGACAACAGAGGTTGCCGCCCTGGCGCCGTACTTCTTGATCGCGGACGCCAGCGCCTCTTCCACGCAGGATTGGATATCCTTATCCAGCGTGAGTTGTATGTCCACTCCGTCGACCTCGGCGCGGCGTTTTTTTTCAGTGCCTGGTATTGGGTTGCCCACCGCGTCGCGCTCGAGCAATACCTCCCCTGGTTTTCCGCCGAGGAGATCCTCATAGTAAAGCTCGAGCCCTGCCTGGCCCTTGTTGTCCACGTCTACCAACCCGAGCGTCTGCGAGGCAAGCGACCCCAGCGGGTAGTACCGCTTGCTCTCGTTGATAAAGCCGATGCCCGGCAGGTTCATTTTCTTCAGGCGGTCGGCGATCGCATTGTCCAGTTTTCGCTCCAGATATACAAAACCGCTGTTTGCGCCAAGCTTTCTCGCGATGTCACCCTGATCCTCGCCAAGCACGCGGGCTATCTTCCTCGAAACACACTTCTTGTCTTTCACGAGATATGGGGTCGCATAGACAGTCGAGCACTCTTCACTTATGGCTAATACCTCTCCGTCGCGATCCATTATCACGCCGCGCGGGGGTATCACCTTTATTGTCTTGTCGCGTTGCTCGCTGGCGAGTTTCTTATAGTGGGCAGCCTGTATGACCTGAATCAACACCAGCTTTCCCGCTATAAAAGCAAACCCCAGAAACAGTACGACAACTACTGTCGTGAACCGTTTATCGAATGTTTTCTTTTTTGCCATCAGTACCCCTATCTTCGCGTCAGTGTTCCGCCCGGCCCATCGGCGCCGGAACTCTCTTTTTTGCTTTTCACTTTCGGCGTGACGGACGCGATTTTGTCCCGCTTCTCAAGAGCGCTCTGGCAACTCAGTTCTCCATTGGCATCACGAGTGTACTTGAGGTAAATAACACCATCTGGCTCTGAGAGTTCCAGTTCGTCTATGGCAATCCTCGCTACGCGCTCTGGCGACTTGAGCCGTGCAAGATTCAACCTCAAGCGCTCCTGCTCAAACTTCTCTGCCGTCACGTTGTCCTTCAATCGCATCACCTTCAGGTCGCAACGCACCGCAAACTGATTCTGAGTGAGCGCGAACATGCATGCCGCCGCAAGCAGCAATAAGACCGCCAATGTCCCGAAACCCGGGCCTCTCTTGCGCTCACGCAGAGTTTTTGGCTTCTGTCCGCCTCTGACTCCAGTGGAGCCCGCCTTTTTCGCGTTTCGCTTATGCACTTTCACAAATCCTTGTTTCTCACAGCGGCGCGCAGTTTCGCGCTTTTCGATCGAGGGTTTTCTTCCATCTCCTGTGGAGTGGGACGAACAGGTTTGCGCGTCAACAGGTCGAGGATTCTCGGCATCAAAAGCGAGAGGTCGGGCGGATAGCCAGTTCCTTTTGCCAGGGAGTTAAATGTGCTTTTCACAATCCGATCCTCAAGAGACTGGTATGACAGCACGACTATCCGCCCGGAAGGCGCCAGGCATTCGATTCCTTCGATTATTCCATTCTTGAGATTCTCCAACTCATTGTTTACAGCGATGCGGAGCGCCTGAAACGTCCTGCGCGCCGGATGCTTTCCGCCGCGCCTCGCGCCGGCGGGCACGGCGTCCTTCACGATCTGCTCCAGTTCGCCCGTGGTTCGTATTGGTCGGCGCTCTCTAGCCTCCACTATGAATTTGGCGATCCGCCTGGCCCACCGCTCTTCACCGAACACGTAAAGAATGCGCGTCAGCTCATCCTCTGATTCCTCGTTCACGATCTCAGCGGCTGACCTGCCAGCGTCGGGATCCATGCGCATGTCGATCGGACCATCATGCCGGAAGGAGAAACCGCGGGAAGGGTCATCCAGTTGCATCGAGGAAACCCCCAGGTCAAGCAATATCCCATCGACCTTGTCTATGCCTTCGCCACCAATGACGGACTTGAAACTTCTGAAATTTTCGCGATGGTAACAGACCGCCTCAGCCATCTTGCCCAGCCGCCTCGATGCGCGAGCAATTGCCGCCGGGTCCCGGTCAATACCAATAAGCCGGCCCCCCGGGACGATGTGTTCAAGGATAGATTCAGCGTGTCCGCCATCTCCAATCGTGCCATCGACAATCACCTCTCCTTTTTGAGGATTCAAATAACAAAGAACCTCGTCAACCATGACCGGCTTGTGTTCGCCAGCTTCCCCGATCGTATCAACTGTCATGAATATTGGCCGCCAACTGATCGTAGCGACTGTTGTTCTCTGCCTCATACTTCTCCCACTTGCCGGGCGCCCAAACCTCCGCTTTGTCCGCGAGGCCGACAACAACAACCTCTTTTGTGATCTCCGCCATCTCTCGCAATCGCGCCGGCATCAACACCCTGCCCTGGCTGTCCGGCAATACGTGTTGCGCGTTCGCGAAAAACACTCTTTTAAAACCCCGCGTGGACTCGCTCTCTGAAGGCAACTGCTTGAGCTTCGAAACTTCGCGCTCCCACTCCTCCATTGGCAGTAGCAAGACACAGTCGTCCAGGCCCTTTGTCATCATCAGCCCGTCCTCGAAGTCACGCATGAACTTGCGAGGCAGGATGATGCGGCCCTTGGAATCTATTGTTCTTGTTGATTGTCCAACCAGCATAACTCCGCCTTGTTTCTTCACAAGGCCCCACACTACACCCCTTTTCTCCACTTTGCAACCCCACATGAGAAAAATTTCAAGAAAAACATCAATATCGATGCAATATTTGTGGGAAAGTGGAATATTTTGTGGATGATTACATAAAAAGATACTATATATTGATATGGAGCATTTTTTTACACAAGAAGTGGGCACTCAGTGGGCGCTGGCACCGTTACGTTGCGGATACCTCTATCCAGAAGTGGCGCAGGTAATCTTTCAGCGCCTCGAATGTCTCCGCCACGCGCTCGACCTCGATCTCCGCTTCAAAGGAACTCATCTCTTCGGTCTTCTTGACAAAGTGCGCCGTCCTCGCACAGTAGAGCGGAGTCAGCGCGTCAACAACCGCGTTGCGATCCACGGGCCCGAAGTTGTACGCGATCGCGAAATCGTAAACACTCCTGACCCAGAGGCCACTCGCGAACTCGAAATCCTCGTCACTCTGGTGATACGCTCTTTTTACCTCACGGTAGTTTTCACGGCGCAGGATGAGCCTCCACGTCTCGGAGAGCTCTTCGAACCCTTTGCGAAAGTGATCGAGCAAGTTCTCAAAACTGACAGGGGCTACATCCGGCTCATCTTTACACTCTTCTCCGAGAACCGGCGCCGGAGAGGATCCCTTTACGCGCATCCAGGCGCCCTCGTATGTTTTCATGAGATCAAATAACGTCCCACATACCTGGTGAAACATCGCCCCCAGGTCCGAGCCCGGATCCTTGTTGTTGTGGAGCTTGAGACCCATGCACGCCTGACAGATGTCAAACCCCTCGTTGATAGCAAGCGTGGTCATCCATATATCAATGCCGAAGCGGGCTATGTCGGTATCCCAGACATCCCGCCCGGAGTAAACTCTGGCAAGGACCCCGGAAAACCCGAAGTCTCCCCCGATCGGCTGCCTGATTCTGCTTCCATAAAGCGCCCGCGTAAGTGGGTAGGCTATCGAGTTCGTAATAGTGCCATCGTACTTGTACCGCAGGTAATGCGGCGTTACGAAGTCGAATCTCTCCTCGAGGATAGGATAGCCCAGATACTTCATCCACTCTGGGGTTATGCTTCTCAAGTCGGAGTCCACTACTATGCAAAGCTTTACCCGCAGGCGCGTTGCGATCTCGAAAATAGTGTGGAACGCGCTTCCTTTCCCAGGCGCGCCACGGTAAGGGGTCGCTATCTTGTGGACGCGCGAGGGAACCGGAGTTGACAGGACGACATCCCGCGTATTGTCGCTCGAGCCGCCGTCGGAGTTGACGATGACAGAGTTCATATCAGGAAAGTACATGGCCATGCCCAGGCCCACCTGCCTGACGACATGAGATATCGTGTCCGCGTTCCTGTAGGATGGAATGCCGATCAGAACATCGGCCTGGCCGATGTCCTCTACCTCTTCTGATACAGCCTGTTCAAGAACAGTCAAGCAACACCACCCTCCTCAGCACCGATCCACATCAGGGGTCTGGCAACGTCTACCGCGCAGCGGTAGACGGTGCCTGACCCCGCCGCGTCTACCGCGCAGCGGTAGACGGAGAGGTAGACGGTGCCTGACCCCACTATAGCCGGATCGAACTGAGCGCCCGCATTAACCTCAAGCTCCTTGACCGCTTCACAAACAGGCAGAGCTTCTCGATAAGGCCTGTCCGACGTCATCGCCTCAAACGAGTCGGCAACACAAAGTATCCTGGCGCCGAGCGGGATATCTTCACCTTTGAGGCCGTTCGGGTACCCTGTTCCATCAAAGCGCTCGTGGTGATGCATGATGATCTGTCGCGGCGCCTGCAGGAATGAAACGGGCTCAATGATCGAGTCTCCAAGCTCCGGATGCGTCTTCACGTGCTTGTACTCCTCTTCGGAAAGCTTGCCCCGCTTGTTGAGGACGTCTCTCGCGATGCCAATCTTGCCGATATCGTGCAGGGCGGCAGCGTACTTGAGATTGCGGCAGTCGACCTCGGACAATAACAGCTTTTGGGCAATAGACATTGCGTAGTCAGTCACGCGCTCCGAGTGGCCATAAGTGTACGGATCCTTCACTTCAATCGCCCGGGCAAGCGCTTTGACCGTCGAGAAATAGTTCAACTCCAGATCCTTGTACAGCGATGCGTTCTCGAGAGCCACAGCAGCCTGTCCTGCGATGCCGGTCATTATATTCATGTCATCGCTCTCGAACACATCGGGCGCCCTGGACGAAAACAAAACCATCATGCCGAGAAAGTTCTCGCGCGTAAAGACAGGAACCAGCAGCACCGACTTCGTGCATGTGTCGTCAACTCGTTCGTTTGGAATCAGCGGCGATAGCCGCGGGTCGGATATGGCCACGTGGTGATTGAAAAGCGCCTCGACATCCTCGTCAGCAAGGTCAACCGACTGAACGTCATGTCCCGGGATCATCTCCCAATCAGAATCCGGGAATACGCCGAAAGTCGCCGTGGGATAAAATCTTCCGCTCTCCACGACATAGATATAGACAGTGCATTTTCCGACCTCACAAACGTCAGCGGTTATCTGCACCAGACGCGACAGGAGAACGTCGATGTCCAGTGTGGAAGTCATCAACCGTGACACTTCGAGCAGCGCTATCGTTTCTTTCAGCTTCTGCTGCTCGCTCCCGTGAAGCCGGGCGTTCTCCATAGCCGCGGCAACCTTGTTCGCGAATCTAATCGCCAGGTTCATGGCGTCAGGAGTAAACATCTGCGGGCGCTCAACATTATCGATCAGCATCATTCCCGTGTTTCTGCCACGCACTACAAGCGGGGTAATGAGCACAGCCTTCGTTTTCAACTTTTTCATAATTGAAGACATCACAGGCATGTTTCTTGGGTAGCCCTCCACCAAGATAGGCCGGGTATCGTGATCAAACTGCTCGACGATGACCTCGTCCAATTTGAACGCGGCATCGCCAAAAATCTTCTCATGCTCAAAGTTCGATGCTTCAATGTGTAGATCATTGGTCAAAAGATCCCTGGTGATGAACGCGCACCTTCCGGCATCAATCAGCTCGATGCATTTTTTGATCGATGAGAGCACAAGCGTTGGAAGATCGAATGTTGCCGCGAGATTGCTTGGAAACCTGTCAATGTCTTCCTGGTACGCGTGAAAAAACTTGATGACTTCGTCACGGGCTTGAACAAAAGATTGCGCGCGTGTGTTTTCCGCCTTGCCCAGCGCCTCGTCCAGCACAAGGACACACTCGAACGCGGCCGACGATGACGCCTCGCCATTCACAACCATGTCTCTGATCACTTCGAGAAGCGCCGTCCTGACCACTTCGAGCACGCACAGGACGTCTTTGAGCGCATATCCGTTCCTGGCGTAAGAATAACTCTGAAACGTCTCGTTTGCGAGAAAATCTACTGTGTCGCCACCGGCGATAGCGCCCTTTAACAACTCGAGGTAGCCCGTGAAGAACTTTCTGCGCGTCTGCTTTATGAACGCATAGAAGGAAGAAGGCGGTGTGTCACTCTCGGGGATTCTGGCAAGAACATCCGCGAGCCGTTTCCCCAGGATCTCGAGCGCAAGCTTCTTTCCTTCCACGTAATCAGACAACTCTAACGACATGAACCACCTCGCGTAAAAACGCAAAAATCAATACCATCAGGTTTTATCCAGTGATTGAAGACATCAGATCAGCCATCTCGATAGCGGTCTGCGCGGCCTGCCAACCTTTATTGCCAGCCTTGGCGCCCGCCCTCTCCAATGCCTGCTCCAATGTATCGGCGGTAATTATTCCAAACGCGACCGGCACGCCCGTGTCGAGTCCTATCCGGGCGATCCCTTTCGATACTTGAGCCGCGACGTAATCGAAGTGCGGGGTGTTGCCCCTTATTACGGCGCCCAGACAGATAACCGCGTTATACTTCCCGCAGGAGGCCATCCTGCTCGCAACAATCGGTATCTCAAACGCGCCAGGCACCCAGGCGATGTCGACGTTCTCATCAGCGGCCTCGTGGCGACGGAGAGAGTCCTTCGCCCCTGACAACAGGTTTTTGCTGATAATCTCGTTGAAGCGGCTCACCACTATGGCAAATTTGTACTCCCTCGCGATAAGCTGACCTTCAAAAATACTCATATTTCCTCCTCCTTCGCGTTCACCAACATTCTATTTCTCGACATCCTCAACATCCAACACGTGACCCATCTTCTCTTTCTTTGTGCGCAGATACCGCAAGTTCTCCGGACACGGTAAAACCTGTAGCCCAATCCGCTCCGTAACGGAAAGGCCGTATCCCTCGAGACCGATCCTCTTAGCCGGGTTGTTCGTCAACAGCTTCATGGAAGTAATACCGAGGTCTCTCAATATCTGCGCGCCCGTCCCGTAATCCCTCGCATCGACCGGCAACCCTAGCTCGAGATTGGCCTCAATCGTATCCATGCCCATGTCTTGCAACTGGTAGGCCCGCAACTTGTGGGCGAGTCCAATTCCACGACCCTCGTGACCTATCATGTAAAGCAGCACCCCCGACCCGGCGTCGTTGATCATGCGCATCGCTTCGCGTACCTGCGCCCCGCAGTCACACCTCCTCGAGTCGAACACGTCACCTGTCAGGCATTCGGAGTGCACGCGCACCATCACGTCTTTCTTCCCTTTAACCTCACCCTTGACCAGAGCAAGGTGAAAAGTCCTATCAACCAGGCTCTCGTAACCAACAGCCATGAAATCGCCGTACGCGGTTGGAAGGCGCGCCTCAGAGACTTTCTCGACCAGTTGTTCAGCGCCTGTCCGGTACTTTATCAAATTCTCGACCGTTATCATCTTGAGTCCGTGTTTCTTCGCGAACTTCATTAGCTCTGGGACCCTCGCCATCGTGCCGTCATCGTGCATGATCTCGCAGATAACGCCCGCCGGAAAATGGCCCGCGAGCCGCGCGAGATCGACCGCCGCCTCAGTGTGACCGGCACGAACGAGCGTCCCGCCATCCCGTGCCCTCAAGGGAAAAACATGCCCCGGTTTGCTAATGTCCTCAGGCCTCGTCTCCGGGTTTATCACAGCCTGCACGGTCACTGCCCTGTCATACGCCGAGATTCCGGTCGATATCTTGCCTCTGGCCCCTATCGACACCGCGAACGCGGTGCCCTGCGCGCTGGTATTGTTTTCGACCATCGCGGGGATATCGAGCTCGTCGAGCCTGGATGCGACACAGGGCATGCATATCAGTCCACGTCCATTCTTGCTCATGAAGTTGATCACATCCGGCGTAACCATCTGTGCCGAGCAGACCAGATCGCCCTCGTTTTCTCGTTCTTCGTCATCGACCACAATTAACACGTGTCCCTCTTGAAGCGCTTCGATCGCTTCGTCTATCGTGCTGAAAGGCATCCACACCTCCTGTCAATCATCAACGTTCGCCACATAACCACCCATTGCGAGAGCGTTTTCTATCGCCGGACTCTCACTCCCGCGTACCGCAAGCGCTTCCACGTACTTCGCTATGATATCCACCTCGATGTTGACATTTGTCCCCACGCGAGCGTCGTTCAACGTACTTTCCGCGAGAGTGTGAGGAATAATCGAAACGGAAAATACACCGTGACGCGCCGCTGTTACGGTGAGGCTGACACCATCGACGGCAACCGAACCTTTGGAAACCATATAGCGCGTGATGCCGGCTGGCGCCTCGAAATCAAAATGCACAGCGTTGCCACGCTGGCGCCTGGCGCGCACGCGTGCGATTCCGTCCACATGCCCGTTGACAAAGTGGCCGCCAAGTCGCCCATCCGCCTGAAGAGCGCGCTCGAGATTTACTTTGACGCCAGGTCGAAGCGATCCCACTGTGCTTTTATTGAGAGTCTCGGGCATTACGTCAACGACAAACGACCTGTCCGTTACGCCAACTACCGTCAGGCAAACTCCTGATACCGCGATAGAATCCCCTATCTTCGTCCCTTCGAGAACACGGGACGCCTCGACCTCGAGGACGCCTGACGGCGCAATCTTTATGACTTTTCCTGTTTCTTCTACGATTCCCGTAAACATTTCATCATCCTTGAGTGTGAATACGCGATCATTAGGGGTCAGGCACCGTCTACCTTTCCGTCTACCGCTACGCGGTAGATGTCGCCTGGCCTCTTGCGCGGATACGCGACAACTCTAATATCCGACTCGAGCGCGCAGACGGTATCTATCTCGACGGCGCCGGCTAACGCCATGCTGGCAACACCCTTTCCGCCGATCGGACCTGCCGCCTCAGCGCCGCCAATAATTTTCGGTGCGATGTAGAAAATCAATTTGTCCACAAGCCCTTCTTCCCAGAGCGAGGCCGCCAGCGTCGGCCCTCCCTCGCAAAGCACACCGACAATCTCCCTTTTCCCCAATTCCTCTAAAAGCAATGACAGGTCAACCGTGCCCTTGCTACCGGTCTGGATGACTTCTACTCCATTTTCATCCAGCTTGACGAGCCTTTCCGCCGGCGCCGGCTGAGATACCGCGACGATAGTCTTCGCGACGTTCACGTCCGCGACATTGCTATCCAGAGGAGTCCTGGCCATGCTGTCCACGATCACGCGCCGCGGTTGCCGTGTCAACCCGGCCTGTCTTGCGGTCAATGCGGGGTCGTCGCACAGGACGGTGCCGATGCCAACCATCACCGCGTCACTCTCAGACCTCATTCTGTGCGCGTCCGCCCGCGAAATCTTGGATGTCACCCATTTCGACTCGCCATTCCTCGTTGAGACTTTTCCATCAACGCTCATCGCCATCTTCAAAGTCACAAACGGCCACCCGGTCGTTATCCACTTGACATAAAACTCATTCTGTCGCTTCGCCAGGCTGCTGTACGGGCCCTGAACGACATCGACCCCACTGTCCCTCAACATCAACTCGCCTTTCCCGGAAACCAGCGGATTAGGGTCTCTCATCGCCGCCACCAGCCTCGAGATTCCCACGCGCGTAATCAGCTCAGAGCACGGAGGCGTCCTTCCCTGGTGCGCGCACGGCTCCAGCGTCACATACATCGTGGCGCCATGCGCCCGCTCTCCCGCAGCTGAAATCGCGCGCGCTTCAGCATGAGGCCCGCCGGCTCGCTCATGATACCCCTCCCCGACAACGACTCCATCAGCAACAATAACCGCTCCAACAACAGGGTTCGGTGACGTTGTCCCCTTACCCATCTCGGCGAGCTCCAGCGCGCGGAGCATGTGCGTCTCATCGACGGTGCACGGCGTCGGCTTCGGCAAACCGGCGATCGTCTCAGTTGCACACGAAATCAGTTTCATATTAATACTCTTTATTGAATCAACGAGAAAAATAATGCGCCGGGAAAAGCAACCGGCGCACTTGCAGGTAAATTAAGCGCTTCTCCCATCCGGACTGTTACCGTCGGCCCCGGAATCTCACCGGATCAACTCTTTCGAGCTCGCGGGCTTTACCGCCGGTAGGGGATTTCACCCTCTCCCGAAGACTATATTGTTTTTAATGATAGCAAAATGGAAACCATAGATAAAGGCAAAGCATCACAGATAGGAATGTCTGTGCTACCCAATGTGACACAGGCATTCTTGCCTGTGATAAAAACAAAACGTCACCGTAATTACGAAATGCCGCGCTGAGAGCGCCTGACGCCTTCCAGAATCGCTTTGATCTCGGATGCGTCCGAAGCGATATCGCCCCCCGAGAATATCGAAGAGCCTACTACTACATTGTCGGCGCCGGCCTCCAGCACCGCCGGCAGGTTCCGGACGTTCACGCCGCCATCGACCTCGACCTCGACATGGATCCCCAACTCGGACGCGTCGCGCTTGATCGACCCGATTCGATTCAACATCTCTGGCATGAGCTTCTGTCCGCCAAAGCCGGGGTAAACGCACATTACGATGGCAAAATCAATCATCCCGAGAAAAGGCTTGAGCTCAAAAGTAGGCACTTCCGGGCTAATCGCGAGGCCGGGCGATACTCCCAGCGCCCTTGTCGCTCGCAGCACACTTTCAGGATCGCGACAGGACCGGATGTGAAAAGATATGCGATCCGCTCCAGCCTCCGCGAACGTCTCGACCCATTCCGGGGGATTGTAAATCATCAGGTGCGCGTCGATCGGGACTCCGGTGACGCGTTTCACCGCTTCAACCACCACCGGGCCGAAAGTTATGTTTGGCACAAAGTGCCCGTCCATTACGTCCATGTGGATATAGTCAGAAAAGGGCTCGACAGCCTTGATCGCCGCGCCAAGATTAGAAAAGTCCGCGTTGAGAATAGATGGCGACAGCCTTACTTTTTCACCCATGCATACGTTCCTTGACTTCGACAACCCGCCTTGTCTATCTCGATTTCAATAGCGCTACAGTACCGGCAGGTGACCGTTGAGTTCATACTCCGTGACAAACGCCTTGTAATCATTCCACTCGATCTTTTTATCCGCAATCAGCGAATGGAACACGTGATCCCCCAGGCACTCCCTTAAAAAGTCGCTCTCCTCAGCAAGATGTATCGCTTCTCCAAGATCAACGGGAAGGCTATCAATGCCAAGAACCTTGCGCTCGTCCTCAGACATCTCATAAACGTTGCCCTCTGTCGGCTCGCGAAGCTCCAGATCATCCTCTATGCCCTTGAGGCCCGCCGCCAGCATGACCGCGAAAGCCAGATAGGGGTTGCACGCCGGGTCCGGCGAGCGAAGCTCGACACGTGTCGAATTTTCCTTGCCAGGCTTATAAGTCGGAATCCTGATAAGGTCAGAGCGGTTGCGGTGCGCCCAGGACAGGTAAACAGGCGCCTCGTAACCGGGAACAAGGCGCTTGTACGAGTTCACAAATTGGTTTGTAACCAGGCAGAACTCCTGAACATACTTCAAAAGGCCGGCCATGAATGCCCTGGCCACACCAGTCAGACAATACGGATCCTTCGGGTCAAAGAATGCGTTCCTGTCCCCACTGAACAGCGACATGTGGGTATGCATGCCGCTGCCGTTCTGGCCGTTGAGAGGTTTTGGCATAAACGTCGCATGCATACCGTTCTTTATAGCGACCTCCTTGACCACGAGTCTGTAGGTCATCGCGTTGTCAGCCATTTGCATGGCGTCCGTATATCTCAGGTCTATCTCGTGTTGACTCGGGCCGACCTCGTGATGTGAGTACTCCACGCCAACCCCCATTTCCTCGAGCATGAGCACGGTTTCAATACGCATATCACTCGCTTCGTCGAGTGGCGTCATGTCAAAGTAGCCACCTCTGTCGAGCGGCACAGGTGGCGTCTCTGAACTCGCGAAGTAGTAGTACTCGAGCTCCGGACCGACATAAAAGGTGTATCCCATGTCCTGCGCTTTCTTCAGGTTTCGGCGCAACACATTTCGGGGGTCGCCGACGTGCGGTTTCCGATCCGGCTCGAGAATGTCACAAAACATCCTTGCGACAGCGCAATGGTCGCTCGAGCGCCACGGCAATATAACGAAGGTAGAAGGATCCGGCTGCGCGATCATGTCACTCTCGTCGATGCGGGCAAATCCCTCTATGCTCGAACCGTCAAAGCCCATGCCGCTTTCGAGGGCCTCCCCGAGTTCATCCCTGGTGATGGCGAAGCTCTTCAAAAACCCCAGGATATCGGTAAACCATAACCTTATGAACTTCACATCATGCTCGCGGACGGCCTCAATCACGTGTTCCTTATCCTGGCTTCCCGTCATGGTTCCACCCCTTTGTGTTTAGACAACAAAGACAATTCTAACAGTTTAAAAACGCATAATGGGGTCAAACCATTTTATGCGTTTCTATACGCACCCCCATTTATCTGTTGCAAAAGGCATAAAATGGTTTGACCCCATTATGCGTTTTTGCGCATGACCGCGGCGAACATCCCGTCACATCTGTGGGTATCCGGGAACAACTGAAGGCGTGTCTCCCCCACAAAGCCTCTCGCATTCTTCATAAACTCGCCAACCACCCCGGCGTTCTCACGTTGCGATATAGTGCACGTCGAGTAAACCAGCAAGCCGCCGGGCGCTACCATCCTGGCGGCCTGAGCCAGCAATTTTGTCTGTAGACTCGCAAGCCTGTCGATATCGCCCGGTTGCTTGCGCCAGCGCGCGTCCGGACGCCTCGCCAGCGTCCCGAGTCCGCTGCACGGAGCGTCGAGAAGCACACGGTCAAAGACACGGTCTATCGAATCACTCGCGACGGCGGCGTCAATTTCCATTGTGCTGACGCAGGTGTTGCCAAGGCGCTCCGCGGTCTCGCCGACCATGCGCAACCTCGCCCCGTTTGAATCCAGCGCAAGCACCGACCCTTCATTGCCCATGAGTTCGGCTATGTGGTTGGCCTTTCCTCCAGGCGCCGCGCACATATCGAGAACACTCATGCCGCCGCGGGGGTCAAGCAGGTGACTTACAATCTGCGACCCCTGATCCTGAACAGTGAACCATCCGCGCTTGAACTCCTCCAGGTCGCTCAAAGGGCCGCTGCCTTTTACATTTACGCACTCGTCTGTCAACTCTCCGTACGCCACTTCAATGCCTTTTTCGCGAAGCGAGGCGCTCAAGCGCTCACGCGTGACGCGAAACAGGTTTGTCCGCAAGGAAAGCGGTGGACTTGTGTTGTCCGCCGCGCAAACCGACTCGGCCCTGTCAAAACCCAGTTCACGTACCCACATTTCCGCGATCCATTCAGGGTGAGAGTAGCGGGCCTCCAGATAACCGGCCTGATCCTTGCTCTTGTCCGGATATCGCACATCCTCGAAACCTTTCAAGAAAGCGCGCATTACCGCGTTCACATAACCAACAGCGTGACGGCCAATCACTTCGGCTGTCGCCCGCGCTGTCATGTCAACCGCGGCGTAGTCAGGCACAGACGTAAACCGTATCTGATAAGCGGACAACCGCAATGCCCACCGCACGCCGGGATCCAGTGTCTCGATAGGCCGCCGCGAGAATCCCGCGAGCATCCAGTCAAGTGTAGACTTCATTCTGAGGACGCCCTGTACGAGTTCGACCACAAACGCTTTATCGCGTCTGTCAAGGCGCGAACGCCCGAGCCTCGACGAAAGAAGCGCACCGGGATACGCGTCTCGTTTCTCATAATCGATCAATGTTAGAAGCGCAAGCGCTCGCGCGTCGCCACCGGGCACGATCGCCTCCATCAGGCTCGCGGGTCGCTGGTGAATCGCTCCGAGGGAAGAAGACGCTGGCCCCTCGAGAACTCGGCGGCGCTCATGCGGTTCTTGCCCTCCGGCTGAAGCTTTACCGGTTGCAAACCAGTTGTCCCGGTGTTGACCATGAAGCCTTCCTTGCCCAGGTTTATTATCGTTCCCGGCTCATCTTCCGGAGGCACATCTGTCACATGGGCGTCCCATATTTTCACACGTCTTCCCCTGAAGTAAGAAAAAGCTCCCGGCGCAGGATCCATCGCGCGGACAAGCCTGTCGATGGCCTCCGCCGAGGAGTTCCAGTCGATACGGACCTCTGAGGGAAGTACCGGCGCGGCGTACGTTGCCTTGTCCTCCTCTTGAGCAACAGGCGTCACGTTGCCGTCCTCGACGTTGTCAATCGTGGCCAGCAACACCCGGGATCCTATGCGGGCAAGCCTGTCCCGAAGCGTTCCGGTTCTATCATCTTCGCCAATCCGCGCCTCAGAGTGCATAAGTATGTCACCCGCGTCCAGGACCTCATTCATGCGTATCGTAGTCACGCCCGTTATGCTGGCGCCGTTCATTATCGCGCGTTGAATCGGCGCCGCGCCGCGATACCTCGGCAGGAGCGATGGGTGCAAGTTGATAAAACCGAACCGTGGCGTCTCGAGCAACCATTGAGGTATCAATCCCCCATACGCGACGACTATGCCCGCGTCCCATTCCAGGGCTTCGACAAACGCGCTGAAACACTCTCTCGAGAGGTTCTCGGGTTGCATGAGTTTGAGCCCGCGCGCGAGCGCCTCTTCGACGGCGGGAGTAGGCGCCGGATCCAGTCCGCGCCCGGAAGGCATGTCCGGGCGTCCGACTACGGCGATCACTTCGTGCCTGCTCGCCAGCAGGAGCTCCAGTGACTCTATAGCAAACCTGTGACTGGCAAAAAACAAGAGTTTCATTCTGCCGGCAGTCGCCTAGCTTTTGGGGTCAGGTCTTTTTTTTTAAAGTCGAAACGCAACAGAGGGGTCAGGCCCCTGTGTTGCGTTTTACCCCAAAAGTTAAATTTCAGCCACATTCGAATGTCCTTTGGATATCGAGCTCCTGGTACTCCTTCAGAGCCCGTTTCTTCTCCTCGCTATCACACCGATCTACTATCAAAATCCCTTCCAGGTGATCATATTCATGCTGCAAGATTCTGGCGCCAAACCCTTCGGCCTCGATAACGATGTCTTGCCCCCGCTGTGTGAGACACCTGATTCTTACCTTCTCGAACCTGGGCACCGCCACGTAAACTCCGGGAAAACTCAGACAACCTTCCTCGCTCAACTCCTCCCCTTCTCCACACACGATATCCGGGTTGATGAGGCACCTGAGCCCGTAACCCAGGTCGTAAATAAAGAGCCGCTTGAGAATACCGACCTGTGGCGCGGCGAGCCCGATCCTGCCGGGGGACTCCTCCAATGTCTCCGACATCTCCCTGATCAACTCCTTCACATCAGAGTCGATCTTCTCGATCCTGTGACTTTTTTCGCGAAGAACAGGGTCTCCAAACGTCCGAATCTTCAGCGCCAAACAGAAATCTCCTTAAAGTCCGGCTTCCTGCTTGAGCATGTCCGCCTTGTCGGTACGTTCCCAGGTAAAACCTTCCTCGTTCCGGCCGAAGTGACCGTATGCCGCGGTGCTCTTGTATATCGGATTAAGAAGCTCGAGGTCTCTTATGATCGCGGCGGGACGAAGGTCGAAGTGCTTGCGGATCAGTTTCTCGATCCTGTCGATAGGTATCTTTTCAGTTCCGTAAGCCTCGCAGGATATCGACACGGGATGAGCCTTGCCAATGACGTACGCGATCTGGATCTCAAATCTCTCGGCGAGCCCCGCGGCCACAACGTTCTTGGCGACGTATCGCGCCGCGTAAGAAGCCGAGCGGTCCACCTTTGAGGGATCCTTCCCCGAGAAGCAACCTCCACCGTGACGCGCCATGCCACCGTACGTGTCCACGATTATCTTCCTGCCGGTCACCCCTGTATCACCCATCGGGCCGCCGATCACGAAGCTGCCGGTAGGATTCACCAGAAAGCGCGGCTTTTTCGCCATCCATTCCTCGGGAATGATCGGCTTGAGAACGTGCTCTGAGAGGTCGGGCAACATGCGGCCAACGATATCGACGCCCTCGTCGTGCTGAGCCGCTATGACGACCGTGCTGATCCCAACGGGCTTGTAACCGTCGTACTCCACGGTGACCTGTGTCTTGCCGTCAGGTCTCAAATAAGGTACGACTCCCGCTTTGCGCACATCCGTGAGCCTTCGCGCGAGCTTGTGCGCAAGGATTATGGGCACAGGCATGAGCTCCTCTGTCTCCGTGCACGCAAACCCGAACATCATGCCCTGGTCACCGGCGCCCTGCGCGTCGAGCACCTCATCCGATGCCGTGCCCTCTCGCGCCTCGAGCGAGGAATCGACGCCCTGCTTGATGTCAGCGGACTGCTCATCAATCGATATCATCATTCCGCAAGTCTCGAAGTCAAAGCCCAGCTCGGGTCTCGTGTACCCGATTTCGCTGATGGTCTGCTTTACAACCTTCCTTATGTCCACGTACGCGTCCGTCGAAATCTCTCCCGACAGAATAACGAGACCGGTGGTCACCATCGTTTCGCAGGCAACGTGAGCCTTTGGGTCGAGTCCGATTATCTCGTCGAGAATGGCGTCGCTTATCAAATCGGCCACCTTATCAGGGTGTCCCTCCGTCACCGATTCGGAAGTAAAAAGCTTCGTTTCCTGCGCCATCCGTTCCCTCCATTCCTGATAGATACAGCGCATTCTATGGATGCGCGCCGAACAAACAATCCGCTATACAATCCGTCCGGGTAGAATAACACAAAGAGCGGAGTTTTCTCCTCGGGCGCGCATGCGATGCCATTTCAACATTACCTGGGAGGCGCCTTGGTTTCACTGGTGATGAAATCGCCGGTCATCGCGTCAATCAAAACGTGCAGTTCATCGGCGGCCGGTGTTGGCTCAGAGAAGTTCACGTCCCATATCCACTTGTACTTCGGGGCCGGCATCTTCTCTCCTACCGCGTCGTAATCCGCCTTGCATCGCAGGATGACGCCGGCGCGCGCGTCCGGATGTTTATCCTTAAACTCGTTGCCGCCGTTTCTGCGGGCAACCTCGCACGCTTCAGGAGAGTCCACCCGGAAAGAGCTCGGCTTCCCCTTGCGATACGTCTTCAGGCCTTCCTCCCCGCCCTTTGACATGCCAGGCGCGTTTGGCCAGACATTTCCCCTGTTATAGATGACAAACAACCGCGAATCTTCCTCCGGCGTCGGCGAGAAGAAATACACTTCCCATATCTTCGCCTTGCCGTTGCGGTCAATTCCGTCAGGATCGCCGCTCCGCACTTCTATCATCCAGTTGTCGGACTGCCACTTCTTTGCCGCCGGCCTGGCAAACTCGACAGCCTCATACGCCGTTACCGACTCCGGTCTCCCCCCTGTAGGGTCAACCGTTTTGTTCCCCTTGTTGCCGCATCCGGAAACCAGAACGGCCGCAAGCATCAGTGTGACTAACAGCAGTGATAAAACGATTACCGACTTGCTCTTTTGCATGACATCTCCCGCTCTCGTAAATCTCCAAAAGCGACCGTCTCTAATCATAACGTATGATGGCCTATCCTCAAGTCGCTATGTGTCCGTGAAGCGCCACAACATTGCTCCAGGGAATGAAGTAGTGGCGCCTCCCCAGCTTGCCACGAGCGGCAAGTGTTATGCCTTCGTCTTTGACAGCAACTACCGCATAGAACTCGACGTTTGGTATCTCATCCCTGATAATAATCTCGAGTTCCTGGCACGCCGAGTCCCATCCAAACACCTTCCGACAGAGCTCTGTCGGAAGGTGCCTGATGTCTTCTCCCGGGGCTTGCACATAGCACGGTTCTCTCAAATTTATGACCTGCATGATCATGCCTCCTTTAATACATTCCCATTGCTTATTCTTTAGCGACTATTCCGTTCGGCGCTTTGAACTGTTTTTTGTAACTTCCGTCCTTCTTACGTTCCACGCGCGCTTCTATAAACCCACCCGGAACAGGAACGCGCCCCTCGACCCACTCGAGCCCGATAAACCTCGGATCGAAAACGAAGCTCTTGTACCCGGGTTTTAAAGTCCTGATGCCCAAAACGTACTTGGAGAGCAACGGCACAACGCCAGCGGACCACGCATGGCACAGTGACGAAAGGTGTCCATCCACTCCGCCCTTTCGTCCAGCCCATTCCCAGAACGTAGTCGCCGGCTCACTGTTAACCATGTTGCCCCAGCAGCGCTTTATCAACTCGAGAGCGCCGGCATCGTCTCGCGCGGCGAACCTTGCAAGCGCCTCGTAATTGTTCATGAAGGGGATCACCCTTTTGTTGTGCGGCTGAAAACCCGGAGTCAGCCTGTAATACGGTATGTCAACGTTAGTGGCGCCCCACGCGACCCACTCGTTCTCGCGAAGATAATCCAGTTGCCGGCGCGCGGCGTCCAGCTCACCAGTAAGGCCCGAGACAATCGCCAGCGCGTTTGCGTCCTGCGGAACCCGTCCCCTATCCAACGTCGTGTCCAGCAGGACGCCCCTATCGACATCCAACAAGTTCCGCTCAATCATCTCCCCAAGCCTGTACGCGCGCGTCACATAGCCGACGGAGATGTTGTCTTCGCCAATCTCGTGAGCCATGCTGGAAGCGCAGTTGAGCGCCCAGTGGTACATCACGTTGGTGTACGCGGGTTTCCCGAGCCTGAAGATCGTAAAGCACCACTCCATCATGTTTAGAGGACCCTGGCGAAACAGACCACCCCTGCACTGGCTGTGCATGTACGCCAGCGCTCTCTTGATGACAGGGAAGTTCTCACGTACACACTCCACGTCGCCCGTATGCAGGTAATACTGGTATAACGCTACAACCCACCAGGCGACGTAGTCGGCAAAGAGCCCGGCCGTAACCCTGGTGGAAATCGATCCAGGGGTGCACGCTGGAATATACCCGCTCTTCTCCTGCAAGGCTGAAAGCGAAAGAAGTGAATCACGCACGACTGCCGTCTCATTAAAGCTACAGTAAACTGCGGCGCCCGCCACGGCGAGGTCGGCGGTCCACACCAGGCGGTCGCGCTTCGCCCCGTCGGCGATTACCCAATCGCATTCACCGATCTTGTGTTTGCCATCAATCCCGCCAAGGCGCGGATCAATCGTGCACATCTCAACAGTATGCAATCCCGCGTACCAGGCCCTGTTGAGCATCTCATCGCTCGAGAGAAAGTATCCGCACGCGTCCGGATCCGCGACGTGTGGGGTGTAAGAAAGCGATACTCCTCTAAGCGTCACCCTGCAAAGACGTTCCGGATATATCCAGAGGTACCGAAATCCTCCGCAGTGTGGCAGATCGACATGTCCGTTCTCCCGCGCTCTGAAATGTCTGCAATATATCACCGGATCCGCGAGCGACGCAGTTCGGGCGACCACCGGGTTGAACAGGTGCTCGAGTGACTCCACCGCCTGGACGCTGGCTCTACGACAGTCACCCGTCCCGAAATTCAAGCGGACATTCCCTCCAACCTCAAAGCCGAAATCGACCAGTATGCCGGTGAAAGACGTGGCAGTCAGCTTGAGTTCGAGCCCCGCCGTCTCAGAGTAATCGACTATCCCGAGCGCTTTTCCGGAGATGCTTGTTATTGCGAGATTGCGTGGCTCAACCGTGCGAGAGCCCGGCTCGAGCCAGCACTCCTTCACTGCGCTGGTTTCTCTGAGGATCCCGGCCAATGACCCACTCCTCCCGCTTCTCTCAACTGGTGTCAGCACGCGAAATTCTATTTAGGATATCCCAAACGAAAGTCGCCGCACAAACGCTCCAACAGGCGATGTCCCGTTTTTTGGCGTCGGTCACTTTCCACTTTTCTCATCCACTTTTCTCATCAACGTTGCACAGACTGACTGTTCCCATCTATTATTACGTTTCGGGGACAGGAAACCCAAAAAAACAACAGTGGCACGAGCCTTTTGCGAACGGAGAAACCATGAGAGAGTGCCGGGAATGCGGTTTTCCAGTGAAGTTCGCCCGCCTGTTCGACTGGCGTAGCGACGGCACGATCGTCAACACCAACAGCGGCAAAACATGCTCACGGATCACATTCCTCGAGGCGGACGAGTTGGAAAGCCTGTTTGCCGATCTCTCCAACAATGTCGGAATAAACCCAGACCGCTTTCTCGTCCAGGCGCAGAAGAGCATCAGCAAGGCAATATGCGCCAATCTCCCGATAAGGCATATCAAGAGAATTCCGAACACGCGCGCCTTCCGGCCGCAGTCGCTTGTCGGGCTCCTGGCGCGCCTGATCGCCGTGGACATTGCCGGTCTCGGCAACGGCAGATTGAGCCTCGATCACTATGTCGCCGGCAAGACGCTCGTTGTAAGGTTCAAGAACCCTGTCCTCGTCCCGTTGCTCGTCGGCGACGTCGCCGGATTTTATGAGTCCATCGAAAACACGCATGGCTCTAATGTCGAATACGGGCTCGAGGATGGAGACCTCATCGTAAAACTTACGCGCAAAAAAGAGAGCGCGGCTGAACAGGATCGTCTCTATCTCGAGAAAGTCGTGCCCGGCGAAGGACCCTTGAGATACGAACGTTGTCTCAGATGCGGTGTGCCTGAACAGGTTGCCCGAACCTTTGTATGGGATATCGAACGTGGCATCATTATCAATAGAAGAACGAAAAAGCGCGACGTCATCGTGGCGGCGCAATCGATGAACATCATCTTGAGAGAATTAGAGATGGAATTAGGGGAAGACGTGCCACGCCTCGCCTACGACCATCAAAAAGCCCTGGCAGCAAAGGAACTGGAAACTGCCATATGCGAAAACGCGGCCGCATTTCTGGATCGATGCATGATGAACCTTGCGCTTCGAGGTCTCGGGCATCCGAGCAGGTTCGAGTTCGATGGGTCTTCCCTTTCTGTGAAAACCAGCACAGCTTACAATCAGTATCTTTACGCCGCCAGGCTGGCCGCTGCGCTCGAAAAAGTAACGGGCAAAACCTCTGATATCAAGTGGGAGAATCGTCACTTCAACCGTGGCGCCTACACGATATCGACCAAAACCAAGGCCAAGGCCAGGAGTCAGGCACCGTCTACCTCTCCGTCTACCGCAACCAGCAACCAGGGGTCTGGCAACGTCTACCGCTAAAGCGGTAGACGTTGCCAGACCCCTCTACGCAGTAAAGGTAGACGGAGAAGTAGACGGTGCCTGACCCCTATTATATTATTTATTTATTTATTTCTGATGCTGTTCGCGCGTAGACATCATAATCGCGCTTGCTGAAGCAACAGCATGTTACCCGCTCGATCTCAGACGATTTGCTCATGAAATCCTTGATCTCGACAAGGGCGATGCGAGTCGCGCGATCAATTGGGAATGAATATACGCCGGTGCTTATTGCGGGAAAGGCGATCGTTTTGACTCCGTTTGAAACGGCGATTTTCAGGCTGTTTCGATAGCACATCGCCAGAAGCTCGTCTTCATTGCTTCTCCCGCCGTGCCATACTGGCCCTACGGTGTGTATGACATATCGCGCGGGCAACTTGTGGCCGGCTGTTATTTTCGCCTCGCCACTGTTTGCTCCCCCTAACTTTTTCGTCTCCGACA
Organism: Candidatus Anoxymicrobium japonicum; assembly: GCA_002843005.1. NCBI lineage: Bacteria > Bacillati > Actinomycetota > Candidatus Geothermincolia > Candidatus Geothermincolales > Candidatus Anoxymicrobiaceae > Candidatus Anoxymicrobium > Candidatus Anoxymicrobium japonicum. The sequence goes on from PHEX01000027.1 coordinate 23,703, forward strand.
GGAGCCCCGGTCCAGCGGCCCTGTGTATCGCGCCATCTACGCCACCTCCACCGAGCAGGCTCTTGTTGGCCGCGTTCACGATCGCGTCGACATCGAGCTTTGTGATGTCTCCTTCGATTATCTCGATACGCCCATCAAGAAATTTCACACGCAACCGTTCCTTGTCGTAATCACGCAAAGTCTCTCGAGGGGACACACATGGCACAATCAGTCCGTGAATCTCCCGATGGTGTCAGTAGCGGCCTGCCGCGAGTTCCAGTACATGGCGCGCTCGACCATGATGTTATGACCACTCGTGCACGTAACCTTAACGGCGCCCCTTCCGCTCACCACATCGTTCATCTTAAACGTCCGGCGGCTGTTGGGATCAAGCGTGTAGCCATGGAAGGAGTTGCCAGCGCCCCCCGCCATGAGGTAATCGATTTGAATATCCACTGGAACACCATTGGGATTCTGAACCAGTGTGTACGTCTCGCACCCTTCTGATGTCTGACCGTCAGGCAGGTAGAAGGTGGAATGGGCGGAATCCATGCCAATAGAATCGTGGCATATCTCCCCTGATGGCGACGGCAGATACATCGCGCGCTCCGCGATTATCGGGAGCGTTCCCTCCACGGTCGTTGAAAGGTCCACGCCGGGCATCACTGTGTTTACATTGATGGTTTTTCGCGAGTTGGGATCCATCTGAAACGCCGGCTGGGGAACATCCCCTCCCGCTGTCTGGTAAGTCACAGTGACATCGACCGGCTGCGGGTTCGGGTTCTGCACGAGCAGGAACGTCATGAAGTTCCACGCGGTGGTGCCTTCAGCCAGGTAATATTTGAGGGCCGGAGCGGGCGTTCCAATCGAGTCGTGACCTTCCCTGCGGTCATTGCGGTACATCGCGCGCTCTGGTATCACAGGCACGTTCGACAGCACCTCGATGCTGGTGTCTTTCGCGCCAATGTCATCGACCATCGCGTAAGTCTCGCGAGAGTTTGGGCCGACCGTCTTCGTGAATGTCTGAGGCCCCTCTCCCTCTATCATGTAGGTAACCTGGCAGTTGGCGGTGTATGCCGTCGGATTCTGGATGAGAAGGAAACACTCGAATCCCCAGTTCGAGGATCCCTCCGCAAGGTACCACCTCCTTGCCGGAGATGTGACACCAATGCTGTTGTGCAGCTCCGGAGCTGACGCTCCGGGCCCGGTCCACTGCATCGTCCGGTCGACCGCGATCGCGAAACCCTCGGCGCAAACGATTCTCGTCGAGAAATCGCGTGGAGCGCCCATGACCGCGAGAAGATGATCGTTGGTGAGTGTCATCTGGCTGTTCGCCGGGAGCGCGACGGCCTCGAACATGGGTGGCGCCCCCTTGGGCATGTAAGTCACGTTGACATGCGCCGCGGCCGCGTTCGGGTTCTCTACTGTGATGTATGTTGAGAAGCCCCATTCAGTGACGCCCTCGGCCAGGTACCAGGACGATGTTGGATACCCCTCCAGGCGCCCGAGCTTATTCCCCGCGGTCTCCCCGAACCAGATAGAGCCATCCGTAGCGTTGACGAGCTCCGTGGGCTGAGATGCCGCCGTGGGCACGTTCGTCTCGGATATCACTCCCGTCAGCGAACACCGACCG